>NZ_JBEZJL010000117.1:0-21696 GCF_040651755.1 Actinomadura sp. NPDC048394
GGTCGCTCCGCGACCCAACCGACCTCACGAAAGATCGAGGCTAAGGCAGGACCACATGAACGACGCCATCCAGCAGGCAGCCCGCGCCGCAGCGGCACGGCTGGCACCCGAATACGGCGGACGCCTTCCTGCCGACGTCGAAGCCGCCCTCCATAGCGCCGACGGCGCAACCCGCCGTGACCAGTACCTCGACCCCATCTCTCTTGGCGGCCTCGTCGTCAGCGTCGCCACTCTCGCTTGGACCGTCTACCAGGACCACAAGAAAAAGCACAACGATCCGCCGGCCATCTCGGTCATCATCCGGACCATCCGCATCGAACTCAGCGACAGCGATATCCCCGAGCAACTCGACACGGAACAACGCGACCGCATCATCCAGGCGGTAGTCGAAGAAACCACGCACGTCATCAACGACGAGGTCGTCCCTCCCCCCGACCAGTGACCACGGCGGCTGCGCAATCCGTGCACTGAGAACCTCGCGCGCGTTCTCTGGCGGATGGATGACTCCTATGGTGAAACTGGGTGTGTGGCGTCCGAGCTGAACGTGATACCAGCCCCGAGCCGAGTCGAACTGACGGGAGGGTCCGGACCTTTCAGCGGGAATGTGCGCACGGATGTCGATTCGTCACTGGGGCCGGAGGCATACCGGCTCACCGTGTCGGCTGACGGCGCCGAAATCGTCGGCGGTGATGAGGCCGGCGTCTTCTGGGGCCGCCAGACCCTGCGGCAGATGCTGGGCCCGGAGGCCTTTCGCCGCGCCCCCACCACGCGGGAGCCGGTCACGGTCCCGTACGTGACCATCGAGGACCGGCCTCGCTTCGCTTGGCGGGGCTTCATGCTCGACGTCGCGCGGCACTTCCTGCCCAAGGACGACGTGCTGCGCTACGTCGACCTGCTGGCCGCCCACAAGCTGAACGTGCTGCACCTGCACCTCACCGACGACCAGGGGTGGCGGGTCGAGATCCGCCGCCACCCCCGGCTGACCGAGACCGGCGCCTGGCGGCGGCGGACCCGCCTGGGCTGGGGGAACCCGCCGCTGTGGGACGAGCGGCCGCACGGCGGCTTCTACACCCAGGACGATCTGCGCGAGATCGTCGCCTACGCGGCGGAACGTCACATCACCGTCGTGCCCGAGATCGACCTTCCCGGCCATTCCCAGGCCGCCATCGCCGCCTACCCCGAACTGGGGAACACCGACGTCGTCGACACCGCCGCGCTGGAGGTGTGGACCGGCTGGGGCATCAGCCGCAACGTGCTGGCGCCCACCGACGCCGTGGTGCGCTTCTACGAGGACGTCCTGGACGAGGTGCTGGCCATCTTCCCCGGCCGGTTCGTCCACATCGGCGGGGACGAATGCGCCAAGGACCAGTGGCGCGAGTCGCCCACCGCCCAGGCCCGCATCCGGGAACTCGAGCTCCAGAACGAGGACGACCTCCAGTCGTGGATGATCCGCCATTTCGCTCGCTGGCTCGCGGCGCGGGGACGGCGCCTCATCGGCTGGGACGAGATCCTGGAGGACGGCCTGGCGGACGGCGCCGCCGTCATGTGCTGGCGGTGGTACACGGGCGGCATCGCCGCCGCGCAGGCCGGCCACAGCGTGGTGATGTGCCCGCAGCAAGAGGTCTACCTCGACCACGTCCAGGCCCACGGCCCTGACGAGCCCGTGCCGTTCGGGTGGGTCCACACCCTTGAGGACGTCTACCGGTTCGAACCCGTCCCGCCCCGGCTGGCCGGCACGCCCCACGCGGCCAACATCATCGGCGCACAGGCCAACCTGTGGACGGAGCTAGCCGAGAACCGCGCCCGGGTGGACTACCAGGCGTTCCCGCGCCTCGTCGCGTTCGCCGAAGTCGCCTGGTCGCGGCTACCGGGCCCGGACGAACGCGATTTCGAGGACTTCGAGCGGCGGATGAACACGGCGCACTATGCCCGCCTGGACGCGCTGGGCGTCGGATACCGCCCGCCCACCGGACCGCACCCCTGGCAGCAACGCCCCGGCATCCCGGGACGGATGCACAACAAACCCCGCAAGACCTGGCGGATGGCGACCTGACCTTCAGAATCCGCTGTGCTGATGCTGCTCGGGCAGACGGCTTTCCGGGTGCACCCACAGCAGGACGTTGCCCGGCCCGCCCTTCGCCTCCTCCCACTCCCGCCGGAAGAACGCGAGGATCTCCCGGTCCGAGTAGCGCAGGCTGAAGTGGGTCAGGACGAACAGGGTCCGCGGATGCGCCTCGATCACGGGCCTGAGCCGGCTCCACACCGTGTGCCCGATCCGGTCCGCACGGTCCGATTCGGCGTCGTCCAGGAACGTGCACTCGGTGATGACGACCGGATATTCGAAGAGCCATGGATTTCGCTCGAACACGTTCACATGCGTGTCGCCGAGAAACGCGAACAGCGGCCGGTCGACCGTACCGTCGACCTCGACGCCGTCCTTGCGCCGCCGGGCCATGATCCGGCCGAATTCCGCGCCCCGTCCTTCTTCCACGAGGGACCGCCGCAGCTCTTCGAACTCCGGCAGCAGCGCCTTGCGCCGCTCCGAGAACGCATACCCCACACAGGGCACCTTGTGTTCGCACTCCACCACCCGCACGTGGTGGCCGCGGCGCCCGAAGACGAACGCGTCGTCCTGCCGCACGCCGTGCAGCCGGTGGCCTCCCGCCAACGCCGGATCGAATCCCGGCCCGTGGTTCAGCTCGGCGGACGCGCGCAGGTAGGACTCCGCGTAGGGCACCGCCTCGGCGGGCAGGTAGATGTCCACTCCGGACGCCTTGGACGCCAGGAAGTCGAGATCCTTGGAGTGATCGTGGTGCGTGTGGGTCAGGAAGACCGTGTCGACCTGCCGCCCTTCGCACAGCCCCGCGTCGAGGCTGCACCGCAGCTCGGGGATGTGAAAGAAGGTCTTGTCGTTCGCGCGCGAGTAGCCGGTGAGCGTCAGCTCGGCGCCGGGAATGCGCCACGTCTTCCACTGCCGGAAGGGATGCCCCCGCTCCAGCAACTCGGGATGCTCAGGCGGTTGCTCCGTGACCCGCGTCATCGAGGGCGCCTTTCCAAGAACGGTCGTGGACGGCGCTCATCCGCCGCAATGGAACGCCCGCAATCGTAATATCCGGCTCTACGCCGGCCGCACTGATTTTCGACCGGCAGTGCCTCTCCCTGGAGGCGGCGGTGGCCGCGCACGGCCCCTGGCCGGAGGCAACGGTGCTCGCGCTGGCGTAAGCGCTGGAGGGCGTGCACACCGCAGGCGTGGTGCACCGCGACCCCGAACCGTCGAACGTGCTGCTCAGCGCGGACGGGGCGATGCTGTGGTATTGCTTTCGGGCTGGGACTTGTTGCCGCTGGTGTGGCGTCGGGGCCGGGCTCAGGCGGTCGCCGGATCCGAGGATGCCCGGCGGCGGACACAGGGAGGCCGTGATGGCGGAACCCGATGGCGAGGACCGCGTCCCGCGGAGCACGTTCATGCTGATCTTTCGCGGGGGTGCCGTCTCGCGTCCCGACCTGTCGCCGTCCGAGCTCCAGGCCCATGTCGAGAAGTGGTACCGCTGGTCGGAGGAGCTGGCCGCGCAGGGCAGGCGCAACACCGGCACCGCGCTCGACGGCCCGGGGGCCACGGTCCGCGGTCGCGACCTGGTCACCGACGGGCCGTACGCCGAGTCGAAGGATCTCGTGACCGGCAGCATGATCTTCGAGGCGGCCTCCCTGGAGGACGCCGTCGAGGTCGCGCGCGGCTGCCCGACGTACGAGTTCGGCGGGTCCGTCGAGGTGCGGCCGGTCCAGGACTACCGGGTCTGAGGCCGGTGGACGAAGCGGCCGGGGCGCTCTCGTCGGCGGAGCTGGTGGAGGACCTGTTCCGCAGGGAGTACGCGCACCTGGTCAGCGCGCTGATCCGGGTCCTGGGCCCGTCGAACATCCCGCTCGCCGAGGACGTCGTCCATGACGCGCTGGTCAGCGCCATGCAGGCGTGGCGCTTCGGGCTGCCGAGGGACCCCAAGGCGTGGATCATCCGGGCGGCCCACAACCGGGCGGTCGACATCATCCGCCGGGAGCAGCGGCGCCGCTCCCTGCTGCCCGAGCTGGCGACGAGGACCGCGCTGACCGACACCATCGAGGCGGCCCTGGCCCCGGCCGCCGAGGGAGTCGGCCAGCTGGCGATGATGTTCGCCGTCTGCGACCCCGGCCTGAGCCGCGAGACGCACGTCACCCTGATCCTCCGGTGGCTGTGCGGGCTGTCGCCCAAGGAGATCGGTCAAGCGTTCCTCGTGGACGCCCAGACCATCGACCGGCGCCTGCATCGCGGTCGCGGACGCCTGCGCGAGCTGGGCCGGTTGCCCGACGTGGACGACCTGCCCGACCTCGACGTCCGGCGGGGCTCGGTCCTGCGGTCGCTGTATCTGCTGTTCAACGAGGGCTATCACGGCAGCGACCCGCAGGACCCGGTACGCCCGTTCCTGTGCGACGACGCTCTGCGCCTCACCGAGTTGCTGCTGGACGCCAGGGCGACGGCGCATCCGGACGTGCACGCTCTGGCCGCCTTGTTCTGCTTCGGCACCGCCCGGCTATCGACGCGCCTGGACGAGCACGGCGTGTTCGTCCCCCTGGAGGACCAGGACCGGAGCCGCTGGGACCGGGCGCGCATCGAACGCGGTCTGGTCCATCTCGCCCACGCGGCCACCGGGGATCACATGTCCCGCTGGCATCTGGAGGCCGGCATCGCCTGCGAGCACGCGATCGCGCCGTCGGTCCAGGAGACGAACTGGGACCGGGTCATCGGCTTCTACCAGGTCCTCGCCGAACGGTCCTGGAGCCCCGTCGTGGCGCTCAACCGCGCGCTGGCCGTGGCCGAACGGGACGGCGTCGACGAGGGCCGCCGCGAGCTGACCGCCCTGGCGGACGAGCCCAAGCTGTCCCGGTACCCCTTCTACTGGGCCGCCCTGGCCGACCTGGAACGGCGGGCCGGCCGTCACGCCGCAGCGCGGGAGCACTACGAGCACGCGATCGCGCTGGCCCGCAGCACCGCCGAGCGGACGGCCTTCGAGCGGCGGATCGAGAGCCTGAAAATCTCCTAGCGCCGTGTCCGGTTCCGGCGGCCGCCGTTCGTCGTCCTCCTGAGATCACCCGATCGGACCAGGAGAGACCGATGCCAGAACCGTCACCACACCGCGAGAACGCCCTCCGCTGGCGGGCGTTCTCGCTCCTGGCCGTGGCGTACTTCATGACGGCGGTCGACATGCTGATCGTCAACGTCGCGCTGCCGACGATCGGCCGCGAGCTGGACCTCGCGCAGGCGGACCTGCAGTGGGTGGTGACCGCGTACGCGCTCACCTTCGGCGGGTTCCTGCTGCTGGGCGGGCGAGCCGCCGACCTGCTCGGGCGCAGGCGCGTGTTCGAGGCGGGGCTGGCGCTGTTCACCGCGGCCTCGCTGGCCTGCGCGCTGGCCACCGGCGGCGTCTTCCTGATCGTCATGCGGGGCGTCCAGGGGCTGGGCGCCGCCATGGTGCTGCCCGCCGCGCTGTCGATCGTGATGAACATGTTCACCGAGGGCACCGAACGCAACAAGGCGCTCGGCCTGTGGGGCGCGATCGGCGCCAGCGGCGCGACCGTCGGCGTCCTCGCCGGTGGTGCCCTCACCCGCTACGCCGGCTGGCCGTACATCTTCTACCTGAACGTGGTCGTCGGCGGGGCCGCGCTGCTCCTGACCCGCCGTGTCGTGCCGGAAAGCAGGCTCCGGGGCGTCCGCCGCCGCTACGACCCGTTCGGCGCCGTCACGGTGACCGCCGCTCTGGTGATCCTGGTGTACGCCATCTCGCAGGCGCCGACCGCCGGGTGGACGGCCATCCGGACCCTGGCCCTGATCGCGACGTCGGCGGCCCTGCTCGCCGCGTTCGTGGCCATCGAAGCCAGGGCACAAGCGCCGCTGCTGCCGCTGCGCCTGTTCAGGCTGAGCACGCTCGCGGGGGCCAACGCCGTCGGATTCCTGCTCGGCGCGAGCTTCTACGGCTACATCTTCATCGGCACCCTCTACATGCAGCAGGTGCTCGGCTACTCCGCGATGAACACCGGCCTGGCCTGGCTCACCGTCGGCCTGACCGGAGTGGTCCTCGCAGGACCGGCGCAGATGGTCGTCACCCGCACCTCGATCAGGATGGTGTCGGCGACCGGACTGACGCTGACCGGCGCCGGGATCCTGTGGGCGACCCAAGCGCCCGCCCACGGCGGCTTCTGGACGAACCTGGCCGGCCCGCTCCTCCTGACCGGCACCGTCACCTGGATCTTCATTCCGGTGTCGATCGGAGCCCTGGTCGGCGTCACCGAACGGGACGCCGGCGTCGCCTCCGGCCTCATCGACTCGTCCCAGCAACTCGGCGGCGCGATCGGGATCGCCATCGCCTCCACCGTGGCGGCCACGCGCACCCGCGACCTCCGCGCCCATGGCCACGCCGTCGCGGGCGCGCTCACCGGCGGATTCCACACCGCCTTCTGGGTCTGCGGACTCATCGCCCTGGCCGGCATCCCCATCGCGTTCCTGCTCATCCGGCATACCGGCGTCACCGGGGCCGCCACCGTCCAGCAGGACCACGTCCCAGAACCCGCCCCCGCCGACTGACCACCGCGGTCAACCGCCGATGGGGCCGGAATGCTCATCCACTCGAAGCTAGGAGAACCACCATGCGCAAACTCATCGAGTCGACGCTCGTCACGCTGGACGGCGTCATCGAAGCCCCGGAACGCTGGGCCCTCTTCGACGACGAGTCCTCGGCGTACTCGCTCGAACAACTCGGCAACTACGACGCGTTCGTCATGGGCCGGAAGACCTACGAGTCCTTCTACGCGAACTGGGGCCAGGTCACCGGCAATCCCTACATCGACCGCATCAACGCCATGCCCAAGTACGTCGCGTCCCGATCGCTGACCGAGACGACCTGGAACGCCACCCTGCTCGGTCCCGACGCCCCGACCGCGATCGCGAAGCTGAAGGAGCAGCCGGGCAAGGACCTCATCAAGTACGGCACCACCCGGTTCGACGCCACGCTCGTCCAACACCACCTGGTCGACGAGTTCCGCTTCTGGTACATGCCCGTCGTCGCCGGGTCGGGGCAACGGCTCCTCGAACACGTGGACACCGCAGGCCTGGAGCTCACGCTCACCGACGAGAAACGGCTGCAGAACGGGTCGGTCATCCTCACCTACGTGCCGCGCTGACCTCACGCGTCACCCGGCTGCGGGCCGGGCCGGCCGGGCAGGAGGAGGGACAGCGCGATGGCCGCGGCGGTGAATGCGGCGGACCACCAGAAGGCGTGCGCGAATCCGGTGGCGAGGTCGGCGGGCATGCGGGCGCCGGCGGAGGTGCGTTGCAGGATCATGACGAGGACCGCGACGCCCACGGAGCCGCCGACCTGCTGGGTGACGCGGCTGATGCTGGAGGCGGCCGGGATCTGGTCGCGCCGCATGCCGACGAACGCGGCCCCCATGATGGCGATCATGGCGGCGCCCAGCCCGAGGCCGCGGACGAACAGCACGGCCATCAGCGCGACGTCGCTCGTGGAGGCGGTGATGAGGCCGAACGGGACGGTGGCGGCGAGGGAGGCGGCGAGGGCGGCGACGGCGACCGGACGCGGCCCGAAGCGGTCCATGTACCGTCCGGCCAGCGTGCGGGACAGCAGCGTGCCCACGCCTTGGGGGATGAGCAGCAGTGCGGCGTCCAGGGCGGATTCGCCGCGGACCTGCTGCCAGTACAGCGGCAGAAGGAGCATGGTCCCGTACAGGGTGGCGCCTGACAGGAACACCAGCGCCGAGGACGAGGCCAGGGAGCGGTGGCGCAGCAGCCGGATGTCGAGCAGGGCGCCGGATCCGCGTCGCAGCGCCCACAGGACGTAGCCGATGAGCAGGATCAGACCGCCCGCCAGGGGCAGCGCCACCTTGGCGGCGGCCAGGCCGTCGGATCCGGCGAGCTGGGTGAGGCCGTAGACGGCGGCGGCGATGCCGGGGGACAGCAGCAGCATGCCCACGGCGTCCAGGCGGGGACGGGGAGCGGGGCGGGGCTCGTCGGCCGGCAGGTCGCGCCAGGCCAGGTAGCCGCCGACGAGGCAGAAGGGGACGTTGAACAGGAAGATCCAGCGCCAGTCGCCCAGGTGCAGGAGGGCGCCACCCAGGACCGGGCCGAGGACCGGGCCCAGGGCGGTCGGCACGGTGATCAGCGACATGACCCTGCCGATGTCGCGGCCCTGGGCCGCCTGCATGATCAGCGTGGTCATCAGCACCATCATGATGCCGCCGCCGACGCCCTGGACCACCCGGAAGGCGATCAGGCTCTGGATGTTCCACGCCGCCGCGCACAGCAGCGACCCGAGGAAGAACATGGCCAGGGCGGCGATCCACAGGCGTTTACCGCCGAGGACCGACTGGGCCCAGCCGACCGCGGGCATCGTGGCCGACAGGGCCAGCAGGTAGGCGGTCGTCACCCACTGGGCGTCGCTGAGCGAGGCGTGCAGCCGGCCGGCGAGGCCGTCGACGGCGACGCTCATGATCGTGGTGTCGAAGATGACGGCGAGCGCGCCGATGATCAGGGTGACGGTCATCCGCCGCACGGCGGGGTCGACGCGGCCGGAGTCGGCGGGTGCGGGGGGCGGTGGTGGCGGCTTGGCGCCGGCGGCGTGCATCGGCACTCCTTAGGATAGAGAGTTCTATCTTACGGAGGCCAGCCTAGGCGGCTAGGATTAGATAGGCAAGTCTATCTAGAGCGGACGGGGGCTCCCATGGCCGAGCGACGCCGCGGCGCGGCGCTGGAGAAGGCGCTGCTGGACGCCGCCTGGCAGGAGCTCACCGAAGGCGGTTACGCCCGGTTCACCATGGACGCCGTCGTCAAGCGGGCGGGCACCAGCCCTCCGGTCCTCTACCGGCGCTGGCCCGACCGCGACGCGCTCGTCCGGGCGGCCGTCGTCCACGTCGCCCGGGAGAACATCCTGGACGTTCCCGACACCGGAAGCCTGCGGGGGGACGTGCTCACCCTGCTGCGGGAGATCAACGCCACCCGCTTCCAGCTCGTCGTCGTCATGAACGCGCACCTGGCCGGCTACCGCCAGGAGACCGGGACCGATCCCGGCGACCTGTTCGACCCTTCGGTGACGGGACGCAAGGAGGCCGTCGACGCGCTGTTCGCCCGCGCCGTCGACCGCGGCGAGGTCGACCCGGAGCACCTCACCGAGCGCATCAAGACCCTGCCGTTCGACCTGCTGCGCCACGAGTTCCTCACGACCTTCGCCCCCGCGCCCGACCACGTCCTCGAAGAGATCGTCGACACGATCTTCCTCCCCCTGATGCGGTGAGCTGGCGCCTACACCCTCGCCGAAGAGCTCGCGGCCACCCCCGCCGACCACCGGGCGGCCTTCGCCCGCTACGGGGCCAAGCACCGCACCCTCGTCGACCCCAAGCAGAACAACGTCTCCGCCGCCGCAAAAAAAGCTCGGCTCGAGATCCTTCTCCCGAGCCGAGCCCTCTGAAGCTGTGTCCGAGGGGCGATCACAACCAATTGCACATGGCACCCGCCGTCCCGATCGGCAACGTCCACCGCATCACGGTGGGGGACTGGCCGGTCGTACCGCACCCGTCGTGACACTGGGCTCGCATGCGAAGCAACCCGCATGCGGGTCAGTTGCTACCGACCGCAACACTACGTTACAGATCTCGCCGTGTGCCGGTTCGAACTAAGCACGGGGATGCCTGCCAACCGGCTCGACCCACCCTCGGACGTCCGCCTTTCAATTCCGTTCCGCTTCGCCATCTCGTGACAGCGGTCTGTGGTGTGCCCCCACCGGACCTTAGATGCACGGCTGCACCGTCAACCACGGCGGTAGCGGTTGTGCTGTCCCATCGTCAGCCGATTCGGTCCCCTGCCCGGGGGCTGCCGGGTCGAGTGTGAGGGAACAGCGTGGCGGCGGCGCACCGTCGTTGGCTTGAGTGTCCACGGCTGCGGGAGCCGGGGGACTGAGTGAGGTGGAGAGTCCGGTTGCGTCGGGTTGTGCGCGTCCTCGTCAACATATAGATACATATGTTCATTAGAAGTGGGGGTGGGCGTGCGGTCGCTGCAGCCGGGGGACCCTGCGTGGGTTGGGCCGTACCGAATCCTCGCCCGGCTCGGCGCGGGCGGGATGGGGATCGTCTTTCTCGCCCGATCGCCGGGCGCCCGGCTGGCTGCACTGAAGCTCATCCGTCGGGAGTTCGCTGACGACGCGGCCTTCCGGGAGCGATTTCGTCGCGAGGTCGCCGCCGCGAGCAAGGTGAGTGGGCTTTACACGGCCCCGGTGCTGGACTCCGACGCCGACGCGCCACAGCCCTGGTTCGCCGCCGGCTACGTCCCTGCGCCCACGCTGAGCGAGGCCCTCGCGAGCGTCGGAACGTTGCCCGAGTCCGCCGTCCGTGCTCTGGGCGCGGGACTAGCGGAAGCGCTGCGGGCGATCCACGGGGTCGGCCTGGTGCACCGCGATCTGAAGCCTGGCAACGTCCTGCTGGCCGAGGACGGCCCCAAGATCATCGACTTTGGGATCGCCAAGGTCACCGGCGACACGCGACTCACTCGCACCGGCGCCATGATCGGCACGCTGGCCTACATGGCTCCCGAGCAGATCGCAGGAAGCAGGGACGCCGGGCCCGCGGCGGACGTGTTCTCGCTGGCGGGTGTGCTGGTCTACGCGGCTTCGGGGGCCAAGCCATTCGGTGAGCGGGACCCGGCCGGAGTGCTCTATGAGGTCATGTACGAAGACCCGTGCCTCGACGGCGTGCCCGCGTCACTGCGTGAACTACTGGCCGCCTGCCTGGCGAAGGAGCCGGCCGGACGTCCCGCCCTGGAGTCCGTGCTCGCCGCGCTGACCCCCGCCGATCCCCAGGCACTGAACTCACCCGCGCTGCGTCAGGAGGTGGCGGCCAGGGAGGCCGAGGCGACGAGGGTGGCGTCGCTGCCGGTCACGCCCCCACCGCCGCTGCGGGTCGATGACACGGAGGCGGGCTGGGTCGGGCGACGCCGGATCCTGGGACTGGCCGGTGCGGTCGCCGTCGCCGGCATCGGCGCGGGGACGACGGGCTGGGTGATGACCCGCGGGAGATCCAAGCCCGCCAGGCCCGCTCCCCGCGCCACCGCCCTTGCCGCGGCGCCCCCGCCTGCGTGGACGTTCACCCCGCCTCAGCCTGTCACCGGGACGTCGATGGTGCTGGTGGCGGACGGTGTCGTGCTGTGGGGCGGCGAACAGGAGATGTACGGAGTGGATGCCGGCTCCGGGCGGCAACTGTGGGCTAAGGACAAAGCCAACGCCGTGTATTCGGGCGACCTCGCCCGCGGATCGACGTTCGTCGTCCTCGGCGGCGTGGTCGGCGACTTCGAGGACCAGACGATCACGTTGGTCGATGCTCCGACAGGCAGGGCCACGAACCTTCCCACGCCGCGCGACGTCGACCCCTCGTCCGTCCTCGGTGTGGTGGACGACATGGTCATCGTCCGTTCGAGTAGGGACGTCTGGGCGCTGGATCTGGCCAGCGGCGAGATTCGGTGGCACCTCTCCGGCCAAGGGTTGACCTCCGGAGCGGTCGACCGGTCCAGCCTCTACCTCAGTACCGAGTCTTCCCTCGCCGCCCTCGACCCCGTCACGGGCCGGAAGCGCTGGGTCCGCACCTGGTCCGAGAGCGGCGGCGACCGGGACAGAGCAAGCCTGGACATCTCAGTTGCCGACGGTCGGGTGTTCGGCAACTTCGGCGACACCCTCCAGGCGGTCGACACCGCCACCGGGAGGCCCGTGTGGGCGCGAGACACCGACAAGCAATTCGACACCGTCATTCCCGCCGGCGCCAACGTGATTTTCCAGGAAGAGGTTCTCCAGGCATACGACCAGGCGACCGGCGCCGCCAGGTGGACGCTGGCCGGTCCGGAACCGTTCGCCGACGACCGGGGGCACATCGCGGCGACCGGCGGCCTCGTCGCGGCCGCCTTCAAGGACCCGGCAGGCCCGTCCCAGGGCGTTCTCGTCGCCGGGACCGATGGCCGAGCACTGTGGGCGCACCGGGGGCCGGCGGACACGCAGAGCGGTTGGGTAGTCGCGGCGTCCGGTTCGTCGGTCTTCGCGACCGACCACAAGCGGCTCTACCGCTTCCAGGCGGGGCGATGACGGCGGCGGCGCTGGAGCCCGGCGACCCTGAACGCATTGGGCGGTACCGTCTGCTGCGGCGCCTGGGCGAGGGCGGCATGGGCGTGGTCTACCTGGGCGCGTCCCCGGCGGGCCGAGCGGTGGCCATCAAGGTCCTGAGGCCCGAGCTCGCCGGAGACCCCGATTTCCGCACCAGGTTCAGGGGTGAGGTCGAGGCCGCCCGGAAGGTCAGCGGCGCGTTCACCAGCCCGGTCGTCGAGGCCGAACCCGACGGCACCGTCCCGTGGCTGGCGATCGCGTACGTCAACGGCCTCAGCCTGAAGGAGACGATCGAGCGGTACGGTCCCATGCCCGAGCCGCCGCTGCGCACCCTCGGCGCTGGACTGGGCGAAGCCCTGATCGCCATCCATGAGGCGGGCCTGCTGCACCGCGACCTCAAACCGGCCAACATCCTGCTCGCCAAGGACGGCCCCAAGGTCATCGACTTCGGCATCAGCAAGGCCGCCGACACCGCCACACTCACCGCGGAGGGCCAGTTCATCGGCTCTCCCGGTTACATGTCCCCCGAGCAGATCCACGGAACACGGCTCACACCGGCCGCCGACGTGTTCGCCTACGGCGCCGTGCTGGCCTTCGCCGCCACCGGCCACCCGCCGTTCGGCAAGGACGCGGTCCCCACCATCATCCATCGGACCCTGCACGAAGAACCCGACCTGCGCGGCGTCCCGGCTTCCCTGGCGCAGCTGGTGCGCGCCTGCCTCAGCCGGGATCCCGACCGGCGTCCGCCTGCGAAGTTGCTGCCGGCGCTACTGGCCGCCCAGCCGGTCACGCCCGGCTGGCTCCCCGGCGACATGGGTGAGGAGCTGCGGAAGCGAGAGGACACCCTCGTCCTGGATCTGCGGACGGTCGCCGGCGCCCGCACCCGGCGACGGCTGCTGGCAGGCGGGGCCGCCATCGCCGGACTCGCCGCCATCGGCGGCGGAACCGCCGCGGCACTGGCCGCGACACAGGACGCGAAAGGGCACCGGCTCACCCCGCCGAAGTTGCTGTGGCGAACCTCAATCCAAGACGAGGACGACCTCATTCTCGTGGTCCGCTCTCGATCGATCATCTCGGTCGCCCGCAAGGTCTTCGAGGACGATTCCCGCGGCTACTCGTTGGCCACCGGACGGCAGATCTGGTCCCACAGCGGCGAGATGGCCGCCGGGCCGACGCTCATCTACACGACGGCCAACTCCGGAGGCACGGTCGTCGCCATGGACGAGTCGCGGACGGTCAAGTGGACCTACCACGCACCGGAGAAATACCGGTACCCCGAACTGATGATCTCGACCAACGAACTGCTGGCCCTCAGTGGGGATCAAACGATCACCGGCCTGGATCCCGCCACCGGCCGCCGACTCTGGATCCGCCAATGGCCGGGGGCTTCGTACACGGTTCTCTACGGCATCCAGGGCCGCACCCTCCTTGGTGAGGCGGCCAAGGAGAAAGGCGAGAGCCAGCACATCGCGCTCGACATCACGACTGGCGAGGTCCGGTGGTCCAGTCCGCGCGAAACGATGCTCGTGGTGCCAGGCAACGGTGACCTGGTCTTCAGCAGTCCTTCTCACACCACTCTCAACGCGCTGTCGGTCGACACCGGCCAGATGGTCTGGAGCGCCGACCTCCCCAACGCCGTAAGGGACCCTGACGGCAAGGACGCGCTCTTGCTCAACGTGACCGTGGCCAATGGACTGGTCTACATGAACGGGCCGACCATCTACGCCCTCGACGCGGCCACTGGTCGGCAGCGGTGGATCTACACGCGGACCTCACCCGGCGGCCGGGCAGGAAACTTCCTGGTCGACGGGAGATACGCCTACGTCCTGGACAGCCCACAACTGGTCGCCCTCGATGCCCGCACCGGCAGGCGTCTCTGGTCCGCCAACACCCCCGCGCCCGACACCGCTCCACTGGTCGTCGCCGGCGGGCTGGTCTGCATCGGCGTGGCAGGCACCACGGGCTCGGGGCTCTACGCCTGGGACGCCAGGACAGGGGAAATCGTGTGGAATTACCCCATAACAACCACTGTCTCCAACAGGCAATGGGAACTCAGTACCAACGGCCTCATCCTCGCCGCCGCACACGGCAACGCACTGCTCGCCTTCCACCTCGGCTGAGTGGACCGGCACGACCGCCCGTGTCGCCGACCGGTTCGCGGCGCGCCGGAAGGCGTTGTGGTCCGGGGTCGCCCAGGCCGAGGTCTATAACGGAAAGCGTCCGAAGGGCACGACCAGCGAGGCGCCCGGGCTGTCCAGACAAGAGCGCAAATATTCCCATTTGATGGCGTGGGTCGGGAGCCTGTCGAGCGCCTTCGCCAGTGTGACGCCCCTCGCAGTGGCGGATCGGGGCGTCAAACGAGATCCGAGGGCACAGCCGCCCGGTATCCAGGGCCGTTCAGCCAGCGGCGTCGCTACCTCACGTCTCGGTGTCTCCCGACGGTCGGTGCAGGCAAGGCGAGCCGACACTTACCACGATCCTACGCTCGCGTTGCATTCCTTCGATCACGACGGAGAACCCGTCACCATACCTGAATGACGCTTCGAGAATCGTCTTTCCGGATTCCAAAGTGTCCTTGGTGGTGGTCCACCCTTGGCCTTCGAGTTCTTCCTTGAGGTGCGTGAGCTCGGTCTTCATTTGCTCGGAAGGGAAGTTCTCGATCCTGCCAAAATTGACGATGTCGTAGGGGTCGCTCGCACCTCCTGGGAGTTGCTTGTAGCGCTCCTTGCATGGGCCCGCCACGCCCTGCTGCCAGACCGCATCGCCGTGACCGAGAATCTTCTCTACTTGACGTCCATAAGCGTCGAGCCTCTTCTTCGCTTCCGCGGCGGGCATTGTTTGCAACTTTTGGTCACCTCCGCTGTTTGAGGAACAAGCCGAGATGGCGGCCAACAGGAAAAGAAATGCGATGAGCGTTCGCGGGACCGGCGCCTTGATCATTCGGGTGGGCTCCCCCAGTCGAGAGTCACCTGATCGTACTGCCCCATCATGACGCGTACCTGGTTCTTCAGGCTTTCCGATTTCTCGTTAGAGTAGCGGCAACCAGTACTCGTTGACGTTCCCGCTGTTCGAGCACTTTCGGGTGCCGCTGTAGGCACCGGAGGTCGGCGGGCCGATCGATCCGGCGAACGAGGCCCACGACATGATCACGGGAGTGTTCGGTGGCCTGTCCAAGGGGGAGCGGAACCGCATCAAGATCCGCGTCCGCTCGGCCATGGCCGCGATCACCGCGACCGAGGGCCGCTACCTCGGCGGCCGCCCACCCTACGGGTACGAGCTGGTCGACGCCGGGCCGCACCCCAACCCGGCCAAGGCGGTGGACGGTAAGCGCCTGCGGCGCCTGGTGCCGCATCCGGCGTACTCGCTGGTCGTGAAGTGGATCTTCGCGCAGTTCATCGGCGGGCGGGGGATCTTCGACATCGCAGAGGAACTCACACGCGAGGGCGTGCCGTCCCCGTCGGCGGCAGACCCGTCCCGCAACCAGCACCGTGTCCAGGTCGCCTGGTCCAAATCGGCGGTACGGGTCATCGTCACCAACCCGCGCTACACCGGCCGTCAGGTGTGGAACAAGCAGCGCAAGGACGAGGTCCTGCTCGATGTCGATGACGTTGCCCTCGGTCACACCACCAAGCTGCGCTGGAACGACCGCGAGCAGTGGGTCTGGTCCGAACATGAGGCGCACGAGCCCTTGGTCTCCCTAGAAAACTTCCAGCGCGCGCAGGCGATCCTGGCCTTCGCGCGGCCGAGGCCAGGCGGTGCACAAGCCGCATCGGACCCGGCACCCCTACGCCTTCCGAGGACGTCTGTTCTGCGGCTACTGCGAACGGAAAATGCAGGGCACCTGGAACAACGCTCAGGCCTACTACCGGTGCCGGTTCCCGGCCGAGTACGCCCTCGCCAACAAGATCGTCCACCCCAAGGCCGTCTACCTGCGCGAAGCCGAGATCACCGAGGACATCGACACCTGGCTGGTGACCACGTTCTCACCCACCCGGATCGAGGCGACCATCGCGGCGATGACCGAGCAGGCCAGCGGCACGGAGAACCTGGCCGAGACCCAGCTCCGTAAACAGCTTGCCGCCTGTGACCAGCGTCTCAACCAGTACCGGGCAGCGCTCAATGCGGGCGCCGATGCTGTCCAGGTCGCCAAGTGGATCAACGAGACCGAGCAGGAGCGCCGCCATCTGGAGAGCGAGCTACGTGTCGTCCCCACCAAACAAGCGGTCTCTTCGGACGAGGCGGTGGAGCTCCTGCACCGGGCCAGTGATCTCGCCGACGCGGTCGTGCGCGCGCGTCCGGACGACAAGGCGGATCTCTACACCAAGCTCGGGCTCACGATGACGTACTACCCCGAGAAAAAACTTGTGGAAGCCAGGGTGGCCCCGGCTTCCACATGTGCAGATGGTTTGTGTCCGAGGGGGGACTTGAACCCCCATGCCCCGTGAAGGGCACTAGCACCTCAAGCTAGCGCGTCTGCCTATTCCGCCACCCGGACCGGTGTCGCAGGCCGCAGCGCGGCTGCGGCGGGCTTCACCATACCAAAGGAGCCGAGTCGCGGCGAAGTCGATCGAGCGGGCACGATGGTGGGGTACGAGGACGGCTAGCGCGAAGGTGATCACTGTGGCCCACCAGCCGACCGCTGAGGACGAGGTCGTCGGGCTCTGCCAGGAGCTGATCCGGATCGACACCAGCAATCCGGGAGATCATTCGGGACCCGGGGAACGGGTCGCGGCGGAGTACGTCGCGGAGAAACTCGCGGAGGTGGGGCTGGAGGCGCGGATCCTCGAGTCGCATCCCGGGAGGGCGAGCGTGGTCGCGCGGATCGAGGGGGAGGACCCCTCGCGGGACGCGCTGCTGCTGCACGGGCACCTCGACGTGGTGCCGGCGCGGCGGGAGGACTGGACGCGGGACCCGTTCGGCGGGGAGATCGCGGACGGGTGCGTCTGGGGCCGCGGGGCCGTGGACATGAAGGACATGGACGCGATGATCCTCGCGGTGGCGCGGCAGCGGCTCCGGGAGGGACGCAGGCCGCCGCGGGACGTGGTGCTCGCCTTCCTGGCGGACGAGGAGGCCGGCGGGAAGTGGGGCGCCCGGTGGCTCGTCGACGAGCACCCGGAGCTGTTCGAGGGGTGCACCGAGGCCGTCGGGGAGGTCGGCGGGTTCAGCCTGACCGTGCCGGGCGACAAGCGGATGTACCTCATCGAGACGGCGGAGAAGGGCATCGCGTGGATGAACCTGACCGCCGCGGGGACGGCCGGGCACGGGTCGATGGTGCATCCGGACAACGCCGTGACGGCGCTGGCGGCGGCCGTGGCGCGGCTGGGCGAGCACGAGTTCCCGGTGCGGCTGACGAAGACGGTGCGGGCGTTCCTGGAGCGGGCGTGCCTGGCGTACGGGGTCGAGTTCGACCCGGAGCGCCCGGAGGAGGCCCTGGAGAAGATCGGTCCGCTGGCGCGGATGATCGGGGCGACGCTGCGGCACACGCTGAATCCGACCCGGCTCGACGCGGGCTACAAGACGAATGTGATTCCGCAGAGCGCGACGGCTCAGGTGGACGGGCGTTTCCTGCCGGGCTTCGAGGACGATTTCTTCGCGACGGTGGACGAACTTCTCGGGCCGGGCGTCACGCGTGATTTCGTGCATCACGACCAGGCGGTGGAGACCGAGTACGAGGGGGCGCTGGTCGCGGCGATGGAGGCGGCGCTGACCTCGGAGGATCCGGGGGCGCTGCCGGTGCCGTACTGCCTGAGCGGCGGGACGGACGCCAAGTCGTTCGCGCGGCTGGGAATGCGGTGCTTCGGTTTCGCGCCGCTGAGATTGCCCCCAGAGTTGGACTTTTCCGGAATGTTCCACGGTATCGACGAGCGCGTTCCCGTGGACGGTCTGCGCTTCGGCGTGCGGGTTCTCGACCAATTCCTCGACCGGTCTTGAAATTCCCGTTGCCAATGCGGTCTGTGGTGCTATCGTCACCGTTCGTAGGGACCCGCCCGTCCCGTGAGGGATGGGCGGTGGTCGCAACGGAGGTCTCACGGTGGCAGGTGTCGCGGCGCGGGCAGGGACGGTTCCCGTCCCGCTGCGCCGTGCCCTCGCCGCGCGGACCGTCCGGCGGCTGCTCGTCCTCGCCGGCCTGCTGATCGCGGGCTGGCTCCTCGGCGGCATGGCGCAGCAGGCGACCGCCCGCGCCGCCGAGCTCCCGGCGCCGCCGGCCGCACCGGCGGTCAAGGCCCCGCCCGCGCCGGCCAAGGTCGTCGCGGACGGCGCCCCCGTGCTGGCACACGTGCTGAAGGCCCCGCGCACGCCGATCCCGTCGGTGGCCGGGGCCGTGAAGCACCCGGCGTCCGTGCGGGCACTGGCGCCGGCCGGGTCCGCGAAGCCGGTGCCGCCGGAGCGGGCGGCCGAGGCCGCCGCGCCGGCGGACCGGCACGCGAGCCCGCGGAAGGCGCACAGCGCGCCTCGCCGTGCCGCGAGGAGCGCGGCGCCGGCGCGCCGGTCGCCGGACCGGTCGCACGCGGCCTCCGGGACGCGCCAGGCGTCCCATGTCCGGCATCACCGTGCCCTCGAGCGGCACCCCGCGCCCTTCCAGGCGCCGGGCCAGCCCGGCACGCATTCGGTGACCTGCGGCGGTGTTCCGATCGGTGCCGCCGCCGGCCTGCCGACCGTTTTCCCCTGGGCTCCGGTTCCGCCGCGAGCCCGCGTTCCGCGCAGTTTCGGCGCGGTTCCCCCGGCCGTCCGCACGGCAGCGGACGAGCCCTCCTTCGCGCCTGACTAATCCCTGATCAGAACGCTCCCGGCGTGGGCCCGTGCGGCTCGGGCCCGGCGTGAGCGTGCCGTCAGGCGTGTCCTTTCCACGAGACCGAACGCGTGTCTCGGCATTCCATTCATCATCCCCCGAACGGAGCATCATGCGAACGTGGGCAAAAAGCACCGCACGCAATGCGGCGCTCACCGCGAGTTTCGTCGCCCTCGGCGTCAGCGTCGTCCCCGCCAACGCCTTCGCCGACGCCACCAACGGCGACGGCAGCGTCCTCGGCGGCAACCAGGTCGACCTGCCGATCTCGGCGCCGGTCGACGTCAGCGGGAACGGCGCCGGGATCGTCGGCAGCGGGCACGGCGTGTCCAAGGGCGGCGCGTCCGTGCTGAACGGCGGCGGAGGCGGCCAGCACACCTCCGGCACCGGCAGCGTCGGCGGCGGCAACCAGGTCAGCGCGCCGATCAGCGCGCCCGTCAACGCCTGCGGCAACGCCGTCGCGCTGATCGGCAAGGCCGACGCGGGCTGCAAGGGCGGCTCGTCGGTGCTCAACGGCGGCGGGTCCGGCGGGCAGAAGACGTCCGGCGAGCACAGCGTGCTCGGCGGCAACCAGGTCAACGCCCCGATCTCCGCGCCCGTGGACGTCTGCGGCAACGCCGTGGCGATCATCGGCAAGGCCGAGGCGGGCTGCAAGGGCGGCGCGACCGTGCACAACGGCGGCGGCGCGGGCCACGGCGGCGGCGGCCAGACCACCGACGGCGCGCTCGGCGTCATCGCGGGCAACCAGGTGAACGCGCCGATCAGCGCGCCGGTGAACGTCTGCGGCAACGCGGTCGCGATCGTCGGCGAGGCGGTGGCCGGCTGCGAGGGCGGCGCGATCGTCAAGAACGGCGGGCACACCGGCGCCGGGCAGAAGACGTCCGGGCTGCACAGCGTGCTCGGCGGCAACCAGGCGAACGCCCCGGTCAGCGCGCCGGTGGACGTGTGCGGCAACGCGATCGGCAACGCCCTCGCCGAGTGCGAGGGCGGCGCGTCGGTCCGCAACGGCGGCCACGGGTCCGGCGGGCAGACCACCGACGGGGTGTCCAGCGTCATCGGCGGGAACCAGGCGAACGCGCCGATCAGCGTCCCCGCGACCGTCTGCGGGAACGCGGCGGCGATCGTCGGCGAGGCGGGCGCGTACTGCGAGGGCGGCGCGCACGTGCGCAGCAGCTCCGGCGGCCAGCACACGTCCGGCACCGGCAGCGTCGTCGGCGGCAACCAGGGCAACGCGCCGATCACCGCCCCCGTCGACGTCTGCGGGAACGCCGCCGCGGTCGTCGGCGAGGCGGCCGCGCACTGCAACGGGCAGACGCTGGTCGAGGGCCCGCAGGGCGGCGGCCGGACGTCCGGGAACGGCAGCGTCGGCGGCGGCAACCAGGCGCACGCGCCGGCGAAGGCCCCAGTGGACGTGTGCGGGAACGTCGGCGCCGTCGTCGGCCGGTCCCTCGCGCACTGCCAGGACGGGCCGGGCTTCGGCGGCTACCACCCCTACGCGCGGTCCGCGGGCGAGACGCCGACCCCGCTGCCGGTGAACCCGGGGCTGCCCGTCCTGCCGAAGCTGCCCGCCACCGCGAACCACCGCGACGGCGGACCGGGCGCGCTGCCCGCGACCGGCCTCCCGCACGCCAACGTGCCCGTGACGGGGCTGCCGGACGCCGGCCAGGCCGTGTCCGGGGCGGCCGCGCAGGTGAACGGTATCCCCGCGACCAAGAGCGTCCCGGTGTCGGACGCCCTGTCCGCGACGAACCTGCTGCCGGGCACCGGCGAGCAGCGCACCGCCGAGCAGCGCACCGGCGCCCCGTCCCTGGGCCCGGTCCCGGGCTCGCAGCTGCCCGTCACGCAGAGCCTGCCGGTCGCGCAGAGCCTGCCCGCTGCGCAGGGCCTGCCCGTCGGTCAGAGCCTGCCCGTCGATCAGAGCCTGCCCGTCGCGCAGAACGTGCCCGTCGGTCAGAACCTGCCCGGGCTGCAGAGCCTGCCCGGTGCGCAGGCCGTGCCCGTCCACGGCAACCTGCCGACGGTGAACAACGCGCTCGGCGGCGGCATGACGCCGACGGTCACGCCCAAGGTCAACGGGCTGCAGCAGATGCCCGCCGCCGGCAAGCGGACGGTCCGCACCGGCGGCAACGGCATGACGATCGCGACGCTGCCGGTGAACCCGGGCGCCGTGACCGGGAACGCCGGGAAGGCGCTGCCGGCGGTCCCGGTCGTCCCGGTGGCCGCGAACGCCCGCTCGGCCGGCACCGGGAACCCGCTGCCCGCCCCCGGCCTGCCGGGGACGCACGGGGTCAAGCTGCCCAAGACCGGCGCCGTCAAGCTGCCCGCCGCGGGGAACGTCGCGCTGCCCGCCGGGGCCGTCAAGTCGCCCAAGAAGGTGACCGACCTCGGCCCGGTCCGGACCGTCGCCGAGCGCGAGCCCCTCGCGCCCGCGGCCGAGGACGGTTCGCTGTGGGTGCTCGGCATGGCGGCGATCGCCGCGGCGTTCTCCGGCGCGGTCGCGCTGACCCGCCGCCTGCGCCCGGTCCGCCGCTGACCGCCCCCGGTCCGCGGCTGACCGCCCCGGTCCGCCGCTGACCGCTCCCGGCCCGCGGCCGCCGGGCGCGGGCGGCCGGTGAGGGCCGGTCCAGCGGGGCCGGGCGGGGGGGGGGGCGCGCCCCCCCCCCCGGGCCCCGCCGATCAGCGATTTGCGCGCCCGGGGCGCGGGGGCGGGGGGGGGCGGCGCATGGCGGGGCAAATGAT
>NZ_JBEZJL010000118.1:0-21271 GCF_040651755.1 Actinomadura sp. NPDC048394
TGGAGGCGGCGCTGGAGGAGAACGCCGGCCTGCACGCCCAGCTCCTCGCGCCGGCGAGCGCGTCGCCCGGGTGACGTCCGCCGAGGAGGGCGCGTCCGCCGGCTGGCGCTCGCTGCTGGCGGAGCTGCGGCGGCCCGGCTGGTCGCTGCTGGTCTTCGCCGCGGACGGCGACGGTCCCGCGCTGGTCCGGCTGGCGGAGGCGTGCGAGGGCGTCGTCCGGGTCCGCACCGTCCCGGGCCCGGGGGCGGCGGACGGCGAAGGCGCCCTTCCCGGGCCGCTACGGGACCCGGGCGGGCTGCTGGCGAAGGGGCTCGGCGCGCGTCCCGGCGACTGGCTGCTGATCCGCCCGGACGGCTACCTCGCCGCGTCGGGACGGCTGCCCGGCACCGACCCGGCCGCCGTGGCGGAGTCGCTCGGGCTGCGGCTCGGATCCCGGACACCGGCGCGGCACTCGACCGCCCGGTCCTGACCATTGCCCCCGGCGCTCTGCGAAACGCCGAAGCCGGGCCCGTTCCGAGGAACGGGCCCGGCTTCGCGTGCCGCCCCGGCTACGCCCTGGTGCCGGGGATCCGCCGGGGGAGCGCGATGACCAGCACCAGCGCGACGAGGACGAGGGCGGTGTTGGCCAGCAGCGCGTACTGCGAGCCGTGGCTGAACGCGGCGGCGGCCGCGTGCGGGCCGGGGTGGAAGTGCAGGTTCCCGAACAGCACGGTCCCGATGATCGCGATGCCGAGCGCGCTGCCGACCCGCTGGGCGGTGCCGAGGATGGCGCTCGCCGTCCCCGCGTCCTGCGCGGGCACCCGCGCGAGGACGAAGTCCTGGTTGGGGGCGATGACCATCCCGCTGCCGAGCCCGGCGAGCAGCAGCGGGCCGGCGAGCGTCCAGCCGCTCGGGGCCGGCGCGTCGAGGTGGACGACCAGCGCGGCGAGCGCGAGCCCGGCCGCCACCATCACCGAGCCGGTGACCAGCACCATCCGGCCCATCCGCGCCGAGAGCTTGTCGCTCACCGCGGCGGAGACCAGGCTGCCGAACGAGAACGGGACGACGGCGAGGCCCGTCATCAGGGCGCTGCGGCCCAGCCCCTCCTGCCAGAGGATGGAGAGGGTGAAGAACACGCTGGTGAACCCGGCGAAGTAGACGACCGCGAAGGCCGCGCCCGCGGAGAACGACGTCTGCGCGAGCAGGCCGGGCTTGAGCAGCGGGTCCGCCCCGCGGCGTTCGGCGCGCGCCTCCCACACGGCGAGCAGCGCGAACGTGACCGCGCAGGCGCCGAAGCAGGCGTAGCACCAGGCGGGCCAGCCCCTCTCCTGCCCCTCCACGAGGGGGATGAGCAGCAGGAGCAGCCCGGCCGACAGCAGCACCACCCCGACCGGGTCGAACCGGCGGCGGACGAGCGACCGCGCGCGGGGCAGCTGCTTCGCGGCGACCGGCAGCGCGATCGCGCCGATGACGAGGTTCACGAGGAACACCCACCGCCAGCCGTTCCGCGCGCCCCCGCCGGCGATGATCAGGCCGCCGAGCACCGGCCCGAGCGCGATCGACACGCCGATGGTGGCGCCGAGGGCGCCAAACGCCTTCGAGCGCGCCGGGCCGGTGAACGTCAGCTGGATGGTGGCGGCGATGGCCGGGTAGAACGTCCCGGCGCCGAGGCCCTGGACCGCCCGGGCGGTGACGATCTCGGCCTGGTTCTGCGACACCCCGCAGGCCACGCTGGCGAGCGTGAAGACGGCCAGGCCGATGATGAACACGGGCTTGTGCCCGAAGCGGTCGCCGGCGCGCCCGGCCGGGACCAGCGCGAGGCCGAGCGCGAGCGCGTAGGCGGAGACGACCCATTCGAGGCCGGCGGACGAGGCGTGCAGGCCGGTGCGGATCGTGGGCAGGGCGACGGTCACGACCGTGGTGTCGAGCAGGGCCATGAACGCTCCGACGAGCACGACGGCGACGGCCCGCCAGCCGCGGCCCTCGGACGCGCCCTGTCCGCCGGGCGGGGGCGGGAGCTCCGCGCCCGGCCGGGGGTGGGCACCGCGCGCGCTCACCGACTGCTCCTGGGCTGGGTTGCGTCGGCGCGGCCGGCTGTGCGGGCCGCTGCTGGATGCTGTGGGGTCACGCCTTCGACCTTAGTCCGACATAAATTTATGTCAAGCAAACAAAGTTGGTCCGGTAGAGACGGCGGTGTCCGCCCCGCGCGGCGGGCGCCGCACCGCGCCGCGTCCTGGGACCGCGTCCTAGGGCCGCGCGGTCTCGTCCGGTCCGGCGTGCGGCTTCTGCCGGCGGACGTGCCACTCGAGGCCGGCCCACGTCAGCCGCTCCGCGAACGTCAGGGACGGTTCGGGCGGCGCCGGCCCGGGCTCGTCCCGCCTCAGCGCGGACGGGACGCACCAGGCGCTGAGGCCGGCGGCCCTGAGGCCGGCGAGCAGGAACCTGCCCGCCGACAGCAGGGCCCCCGGCAGCAGGAACCGCGGCGGCGCTTCCTCGTCGGCCATCGCACCCTCCGTTCCGTCGATCCGGCTTTTCCGGCCGCTCCGGCTCCGCGCCATTCTTAGAGATTTTCCGCACAACCGGCGACGGGGGCGGCCGACAGTACCCGGGCGGATCACGGCACGGCCCGGCGTTCAACAGACGCGAATAGGCAGTTGAACAACTCGCGGTGACGGCGCACCGCCTGGGAGATTTCGCCACTCCGCCAGCCGCGTTCGTTTCGGCTAATGCCCGGAAGGCTGTTCAACCGGGGCGCCGGGAACTGGCTTCGCGTCACCCTCCTGTGGATCCTTGGGAACGCACGAACGACCCCTAGGCGAGGTGCCCATGAGCGATCTTCAGTCCGTTCCGGCGCAGATACCCGTGGTCATCGTCGGAATGGGCCCGACCGGTCTCATGCTGGCGGGCGAGCTGCGGCTGTGCGGCGTCGACTGCCTGGTGCTGGGCGCCTCGGCGATGCCGCAGAACGAGTCGCGCGCCCTCGGCTTCACGCCCAGCACCCTCGAAATATTCGCGCACCGCGACATGCTCGGCGAGTTCGGTCCGCTGGAACATGTCAAGGCCGTTCATTTCGCCGGAATCGTGATCTCCGCCGATCATCTCTCGTCCCCGCACCTGCCGGTCATGCGCTATCCGCAGTACAAGACGGAAGCCGTTCTGCGGGACCGGGCCGCGCGGTTGGGAGCGACCGTCAGGCCGGGTTACACGGTGACCGGAATCCAGGAATGCGGGGAAAGTCTCGAGACGGTCGCGAACGGCCCGGACGGAACGGTCAGGGTGCGCTCCCAATACGTCGTCGGGTGTGACGGGGCGCACAGCACGGTGCGGAGAATGGCGGGGCTCGCCTATCCGCTCACGCCGCCGAGCGTGCAGATGCTGCTGGCGGACATCGAGCACGCCGGCCTGCCGAACAACCAGTTCGGCAAGAAGACGCCCACCGGCATGGTCATGTCCGGGCCGCTCGACGACACCATCGACCGGCTGATCGTCTGCGACTTCACCGCGGAACCCCTCGAGCGGGGCACCCGGGTCGAGGCGAAGCACCTGGAGCAGGCGTACCGCAACGTCACCGGCGACCCGCTGCCGCCCGGGAAGATCCGCTGGGCGAGCTCGTTCAACGACGCGTCCGGGATGGCCCCGTCGTTCCGCGCGGGGCGGGTCTTCCTCGCCGGCGACGCCGCCCACACCCACCTCCCGGCGGGCGGCCAGGGGATGAACGTCTCCATCCAGGACGCGGTGAACCTGGGCTGGAAGCTCGCCGCCGCCGTCCACGGGTGGGCCCCCGCGGACCTGCTCGACACCTACGACACCGAGCGGCGCCAGGCGGCGGCGGAGCTGCTCGCGAACACCCAGGCGCAGGGGCAGGTCTTCCTCCGCGGCGCCGAGGTCGATCCCGTCCGCCGGCTGCTGGAGCGGCTGTTCACCGTCCCGGAGGCCGCGTCGCTGGCCGCCGACGAGGTGACCGGCATGGCGCTGCGCTACGACCCGGGCGGCGACGCCCCCGAGCCCGTCGGCCGCCTGCTGCCCACCAAGGACCTCCGGCTGCCGGGCGGCGACGGCCCGCCCCGCGGGCTCCTCCGCCACGGGCGGGGGCTCCTCCTGACGTCCCGCGAGGACGGGGAGAGCGCGTCCCTCGCCCGCCCGTGGACCGACCGCGTGGACGTCGTGGCCGTCCCGCGGCCGGGCGAGCCCGACCTCCTCGTCCGCCCCGACGGGCACGTGGCGTGGACCTCGCGCGCGGCCGAGCCGCTCGCCACCGCACTCGCACGCTGGTTCGGCTCCGAGAACTAGAGAAAGGGCAGGTCATGTTCACCACATTGATCATCGCGCGGTTCAGGCGCCCCGACCTCGACGAGATTTCCGGGCTGTTCAAGGAATTCGACGAGACGGACATGCCGCAGCGCATGGGGACCCTGCGGCGGCAGCTCTTCAACTACCGCGACCTCTACATCCACGCCCAGGACTTCGCCGAGGACCACGGCCCCGAGCAGGTGGAGCAGGCCCGGGAGGACCCCCGCTTCGTCCAGATCAGCGCGGACCTGCGCCCGTTCTTCGAGCCCTACGACCCGAGCTGGCAGGGCCCGAAGGACGCCATGGCGTCGTGCTTCTACCGATGGCAGCGATGATGGCCGAGCGCTGGGACGTGCTGGTCGCGGGCGGCGGCCCGGTGGGGAGCCTCCTCGCCGCCGCCCTGGCCGGGCAGGGGGTCTCCGTGCTCGTCCTGGAACGGGACGCGGAGATCTCCGGCCAGACCCGCGCCAGCACGCTGAACTCGCGGTCGATGGAGATCCTGTCCGCGCTGGACATTCCCGGCCTGGACCGCCTGCCGCACGCCATGACGGGCCACTACGCGGGCTTCCCCGTCGGCCTCGACGGGATCGACAGCCCCTGGGCGGGGCTGTGGAAGATGCCGCAGCCCGACCTCGTGCGCGTGCTGCGGGACCGGGCGGTCGACGCCGGGGCCACCGTGCGGACCGGCGTGGCCGTCACCCGGGCGCAGGCCCGGTCGTCGGGCGTCGTCGCGTACGACGCGGCCGGCCGGACGTACGAGAGCGTCTACCTCGTCGGCGCGGACGGGGCGGAGAGCACGGTCCGCGCGGGCCTCGGGCAGGTGCCGCTGCGCGTCCCGGCCGACCGGCACATGATCCGCTGCGACGTCACCGGGGTCGCCGTCACGCCACGCCGGTTCGAACGGCACGGGGACATGGTGGCCACGGCCGGGCCGATCACCTCGGAGATCACCCGGCTGATGCTCTTCTCGCCCCGCTACCGCGCCACCGGCGAGCTCACCTTCGAGGACGTCTGCCGCGACTGGCACGAGGCCACCGGCGAGCGCGTCGACGGGGGCGAGTGCGTGTGGCTCGACCGGTTCTCCAACGGCTGCACGACGGTCCGGGAGTGGAGCGCGGGCAACGTCTTCCTCGCCGGGGACGCCGCCCACGACCAGCCCCCGGTGGGCGGCAGCTCGCTGAACACCGGCCTGCAGGACGCGCACAACCTGGCATGGAAGCTCGCGGCCCTGCTCGGCGGCGCGCCGCGCGAGCTGGCGGCCACCTACGGCCTCGAACGCGCGGAGGCGACGGCCCGGATGCAGCGGAGCGTCCGGGAGCAGGAGGCGCTGATCTTCGGCCCCGACCTGGACCGCCGCGCCGCCGCGCGCGACCGCCTGGAGCGATCCGCCGGGTTCCGCCGGCAGGTCGCGCGGTCCGTCTCGGGCCTCGACGCCCACTACATGGGCAGCACCCTGACCGGACCGCGGCTGTCGCCCCGGCAGCTCGCCAGGGCGCTGCGCCGGAGCCCGCTGCCGAGCGAGGAGGCCGCGCTCGGCCGGCAGGGCGTCATCGTCACCGGCGACCGCACCGGGGACCCGCTCCTGGTCGTCCGCCCGGACGGCCACGTCGCCTGGGTCGCCGGGCACCCGGGCACGGGGCCGTCGACGGCCGTCGACCGCTGGTTCGGGGACTTCGTGAAACCGATCGTGATGAATGCGAGGAGCAGTGACTAGTCGAGCACGGCGCGCCGTGATCACCGGGCTCGGGGTGGTGGCGCCGGGCGGCATCGGCACCAAGGCGTTCTGGGAGACGCTGAGCGCCGGCCGCACCGCCACCCGTCCCATCACGCTGTTCGACGCCGAGCCGTTCCGCTGCCGGATCGCCGCCGAGGTGGACTTCGATCCGGCCCGCGAGGGGCTGTCGCCGAAGGAGGCCCGCCGCCTGGACCGGGCCGGCCAGTTCGCGCTGGTGGCCGTCCGGGAGGCGCTGGCCGACAGCGGGATCGCCGACACCGTCGACCGCACCCGCCTCGGCGTCAGCCTGGGCAGCGCCATCGGCAGTTCGACCCGCATGGAGGAGGAGTACGTCGCGGTCAGCGACCGCGGCCGCGACTGGCTGGTGGACCACCGGTTCGCCGTCCCCTACTCCTACCCGTACATCACCGTCAGCTCGCTGGCCACCGAGGTCGCGTGGGCGGCAAGGTGCGAGGGCCCCGTCGTGGTCGTCTCCGCGGGCTGCACCTCGGGGCTCGACGCCGTCGGGCACGCGGTGCAGCTCGTCGAGGACGGCACCGCCGACGTGATGATCACCGGGGCGACCGACGCCCCGCTGACCCCGATCACCCTCGCCTGCTTCGACGCGCTGAAGGCCACCACGCCGCGCAACGACGACCCGGCCGGCGGCTGCCGGCCCTTCCACCGCGACCGCAACGGCATCGTGCTCGGCGAGGGCGCGACCGTCCTCGTCGTGGAGGAGTACGAGCACGCCCGCCGCCGCGGCGCGGACATCCGCGCCGAGGTGCTCGGGTACGCCAACCGCGCCAACGCCCACCACATGACCGGCCTGCGGCCCGACGGGCTGGAGCTCGCCGAGGCGATCCGCGCGGCGCTCGCCAAGGCCGAGGTGAGCCCGGCCGACGTCCAGTACGTCAACGCCCACGGCTCCGGCACCCGGCAGAACGACCTGCACGAGACGTCCGCCGTCAAGCGCGCGCTCGGCGCGCACGCCTACGACATCCCGATGAGCTCCATCAAGTCGATGATCGGCCACTCGCTCGGCGCGATCGGCGCGATCGAGATCGCCGCCTGCGTGCTGACCATCCGGAACGGGGTCATCCCGCCCACCGCCAACCTCACCGAGCAGGACCCGCAGTGCGACCTCGACTACGTGCCGCTGGTCGCGCGGCCGCAGCGGACCGACACCGTCCTCACCATCGGCAGCGGCTTCGGCGGCTTCCAGTCGGCGATGGTGCTCGGCGCGGTCGACATGGAGGCGGCATGACCGGCGCGGTCGTCACCGGGCTCGGCGTCGCCTCGCCGAACGGGGTGGGCACGGAGGAGTACTGGCGGGCGACGCTGGAGGGGCGCAGCGGGATCCGCCCGATCCGGCTGTTCGACGCCGCGCCGTACCCGGTCCGGCTCGCCGGCGAGGTCGACTTCGACGCCGAGGCGTACATCCCCGGCAAGTTCCGGGCGCAGACCGACCAGATGACGCAGCTCGCCATGGCCGCGACCGTGATGGCGTTCGCGGACGCCGGCCTCGACCCCGCCGGGATGCCGGCGTTCGAGATGGGCGTCACGGTGGCGAACTCGTCCGGCGGGATCATGTTCGGGCAGCGCGAGCTGCAGCAGCTCTGGTCGCAGGGGCCCACCTACGTGTCGGCGTACATGTCGGTCGCGTGGTTCTACGCGTCGACCGCCGGGCAGCTGTCGATCCGGCACGGCATGAAGGGGCCCGCGCTGGTGCTGGCCTCCGAGCAGGCCGGCGGCCTCGACGCGGTCGGCCACGCCCGGCGGCAGATCAGGTGCGGCACCCCGCTGATGGTGACGGGCGGCAGCGACGCCTCCCTGGCGCCGGTCGGGCTGGCCTTCCAGATCGCCACCGGCATGCTCAGCACCCGCCGCGACCCGTCCCGCGCCTACCTGCCCTTCGACCGCGACGCCAACGGCTACCTGCCCGGCAACGGCGGCGCCATCCTCGTCCTGGAGGACGCGGCCGCGGCCGAGGCCCGCGGCGTGCCGGGCGTCTACGGCGAGATCGCCGGGTACGCCGCCACGTTCGACCCGCCCCTCGACGACGGCGAACCCGGCCCGGACACCGCCGCCTACGACCCGCCGCGCGGCTCCGGGCGCTCGCCCCGGCTGCGGCGCGCCGCGGAACTGGCGCTCGCCGACGCCGGCGTCGCGCCCGGCGACATCGACGTCGTCTTCGCCGACGCCTGGGGCCTCCCGGCCCTGGACTGGGAGGAGGCGCGCGCCATCACCGAGCTGTTCGGCCCGCGCGGCGTCCCCGTCACCGCCCCCAAGACCATGACCGGCCGCCTGTACGCGGGCGCCGCGCTCGACCTCGTGACGGCGCTGCTGTCGATCCGGGACGGCGTCATCCCGCCGACCCTCAACGTGACCGAGCCGGCGCCCGGCACCGACCTCGACCTGGTGCTGCGCGAACCCCGCCGCCGCACCGTCCGCCACGCCCTCGTCCTGGCGCGGGGGCTCGGCGGGTTCAACTCCGCGATCGTCGTCTCCGCACCCACCACTCACGCAAGGAGCAGCACATGACCGACTTCACCGTCGCCGACCTCAAGGACATCATGCTGAAGGCCGCGGACGGCACCGCCCCGGCCCTGGACGGCGACTTCCTCGACACCCCGTTCCCCGAGCTGGAGTTCGACTCGCTGGCCGTGCTGGAGATCGCCACCCTGCTCCAGCAGAACTACCACCTGGTCATCCCGGACGAGGCCGTCGCCGAGCTGACCTCGCCGCGGGTCGTCCTCGACTACGTCACGGCGCGGCTCCGCGAGAGCGAATGATGGCCCGGCACAGCCGCATCATCGGCCTCGGCGCCTACCGGCCGAGGCGCTCGGTCGGCAACGCCGAGATCGCCTCCCGGCTCGGCCTCAGCGAGGACTGGATCGTCAAGCGGTCCGGCATCCGGCACCGGGGCTACGCGGGCCCCGACGAGCCGCTGTCCATGATGGCGCGCGAGGCGGCGGCCAAGGCGCTGGCGGACGCGGGGCTCGACCCCGCGCGGATCGGCGCCGTCGTCGTCGCGACCGTCACGCACCTGTCCCAGATGCCATCGCTGGCCTCGCAGGTCGCCCATGAGCTGGGCGCGGTCAACGCCGCCGCCTTCGACATGCTGGCCGCCTGCGCCGGCTTCCCGTACGCGCTCGCCGTCGCCTCCGACCTCGTCAAGTCGGGCACGGCGGACCACGCCCTGGTCATCGGCGCGGAGCGGATGACCGACATCGTCGACCCCGACGACGCCGCCACGGCGTTCCTGTTCGCCGACGGCGCGGGCGCGGTCGTGGTCGGCCCGTCCGAGCGGCCGGGCATCGGGCCCGTCGCGTGGGGCTGCGACGGGTCCCGCGCCGACGCGGTCGGGATGACCGGCCACTGGCGGCCCGAGCTGCACGGCGACCCGTCCGTGCCGTGGCCCCGCCTCGGCATGATCGGGTGGCGCGTCTACCGGTGGGCCAGGGACGACCTCGCCGCCGCCGCGCGCCGGGCGATCGAGGCCGCCGGTCTGGCGCCCGGCGACCTCGACGCGCTCATCCCGCACCAGGCCAACCTCCTGATCATCGACGAGCTGGCGCGGCAGCTCGGGCTGCGCGACGGCGCGGTCGTCGCCCGCGACATCGCCGAGAGCGGCAACACCTCCGCCGCGTCCATCCCGATGGCGATGGAACGGCTGCTGGCCGCGGGCGAGGTGACCAGCGGGATGACCGCGCTCACCATCGGCTTCGGTTCCGGCCTGGCCTACGCCGGCCAGGTCATCGAGATTCCCTGAGGAGCGGCAATGACGGACGTCAGTACCCGGGTGGCGCTGGTCACCGGGGCCACCAGCGGCATCGGCCTGGAGACGGCCCGGGCCCTCGGCAGGGCCGGCCACCCGGTGTTCCTGTGCGCGCGTGACGCGGACCGGGTCACCGCGACGGTCAAGGACCTGATCGGCGAGGGGATCGAGGCGGACGGCGCCGCCGCCGACGTGTCGTCCGGCGCGGACGTGAAGGCGCTCGTGCGGGCGGCGGTGCGCCGCTTCGGCACGATCGACATCCTGGTCAACAACGCCGGCCGCGGCGGCGGCGGGATCACCGCCGACCTCACCGACGAGGTGTGGCAGGCGGTCATCGACACCAACCTCACCGGCACGTTCCGCGTCACCCGCGAGGTGCTCGCGGCCGGCGGGCTCGCCGGGCGCCCGTGGGGCCGGATCATCAACATCGCCTCGACCGGCGGCAAGCAGGGGGTCGTGTACGCCGCCCCGTACTCCGCCTCGAAGCACGGCGTGGTCGGCTTCACCAAGGCGCTCGGCCTGGAGCTGGCCGGGACCGGGATCACCGTCAACGCCGTCTGCCCCGGATACGTGGAGACGCCCATGGCCGTCACGGTGCGGCAGGGCTACGCCGCGGGCCTGGACATCACCGAGGACGAGGTGCTGAAGCGCTTCCTCGCCAAGATCCCGCTGGGCCGGTACTCGACCCCGCAGGAGGTGGCGGGCCTGGTCGGCTACCTCGCCACCGACACCGCGGACTCCATCACCGCCCAGGCGATCAACGTCTGCGGCGGACTCGGCAACTACTGAGAGGCACCGATGCAGATCCGGCAGACCGAGCACGCCATCACGGTCCCGGCCCCGGCCGGCACCGTGTACCGCCTGATCGCGGACGCCGAGCGGTGGCCCGCGATCTTCACCCCGACCGTCCACGTCGAGTACCTGCCCGCCGGGCCCGGGGCCGAGCAGCGGCTGCGGATCTGGGCCTTCGCCGGCGACGCCGTCCGCAGCTGGGTCTCGCACCGGACGCTGGACCCGGTGGCCCGGCGGGTCGCGTTCCGGCAGACGAGCCCGGCGCGTCCCGTCGCGGCGATGCGCGGCGAGTGGCACGTCGTCCCGGCCGGCGAGGGGAGCGAGGTCGTCTTCCGGCACTGGTTCTCCGCCGAGAACGACGACGCGGACGTCCTGGACAGGATCGAGGAGGTGGTGGAGCACAACAGCCGCGCCGAGCTGGACTCGCTGCGCGACGCCGCGAACCGCGCACACCTCCTCGTCGACTGGGAGGACGAGGTGGCCGTCGGCCCCGGGCAGGAGCGGGTCTTCCGGTTCCTCGCCGACGCCGCGCAGTGGCCGACGCTGATCCCGCACGTGGCGAGGGTCGACCTGCACGAGGACGCCGCCGGCGTCCAGCGGCTGGAGATGGACACCGTGCCGAGCACCGGCGGCGACGTCCACACCACCGTCTCGGTCCGCGTCCTGCTGCCGCCGGAGACGATCGTCTACAAGCAGACGACGCTGCCCGACTTCCTCACCGCGCACGTGGGCTCCTGGCACGTGCGCGAGGACGGCAGCGCGGTCGCGAAGCACACCGTGGTGCTCAAGGAGGAGGCCATCACCGCGATCCTCGGGCCGGACGGCACGGTCGAGCAGGCCGCCGCGCTGGTCCGCCGGTCGATCGGCGGCAACAGCATGGCGACGCTCCGCCGCGCCCGCGAGCTCGCCCCGACGGCGCCGTGACCGGGATCCTCGAGGGCCGGAGCCTCCTGGTGACGGGGGTGCTCACCGAGTCCTCCATCGCCTACGCGGTCGCGCGCCGCGCCCAGCTGGAGGGCGCGCAGGTCGTGCTGTCCTCCTACGGCCGCGCCGCCCGCATCACCCGGCACATCGCCGCGCGCCTGCCGGACAAGGCCCCGGTCATCGAGCTGGACGTGACCAGCGAGGACGACCTCGCGGCCCTGCCCGACCGGGTCAGCGCGCACTGCCCGAGGCTCGACGGGGTGCTGCACGCCGTCGCGTTCGCGCCGCGGTCCGCGCTCGGCGGCGAGTTCCTCACCACCGGGTGGCCGGACGTCGCGACGACGATGCACGTCTCGGCGTACTCGCTGAAGGCGCTCGCGACGGCCTGCCTGCCGGTGCTCGCCACGCCCGCGTCCATCGTCGGGCTGGACTTCGACGCCTCGACCGCCTGGCCCGGCTACGACTGGATGGGGGTGGCGAAGGCCGCACTGGAGTCCGCCACCCGCTACCTGTGCCGCGAGCTCGGCCCGCGCGGCGTCCGGGTCAACCTGGTCGCCGCCGGGCCGCTGCGGACCAAGGCGGCCACCAGCATCCCGGGCTTCGCCGGCTTCGAGGCCGCCTGGCACGGCGGCGCCCCGCTCGGCTGGGACGTGACCGACGCCGAGCCCGCGGCGCGCGCCTGCGTCGCCCTGCTGTCGGACTGGTTCCCCAGTACCAGCGGCGAGATCGTCCACGTCGACGGCGGCTTCCACGCCACCGGCGGCCGATGAACCGAAGAGGAGACCGACTCCGATGACCACATCGCTGTGGCACATCTGCGAAGGCTGCCAGACGATCCTGTACCAGCCTCGCTTCGCCCGCGCGCTCGGCGTCTGCCCGGACTGCGGCCGCCATGCCAGGGTCGGCGCCACCGACCGGCTGGCGCAGCTCCTCGACCCGGGCTCCGCCGAGCTGCTGCCCATGCCGGACGTCCTGGCCGACCCGCTGGAGTTCACCGACTCCAAGCCCTATCCCGCGCGCCTTGAAGAGGCCCGCCGCGCGACCGGCCAGGACGAGGCCATCGTGTGCGCGCGCGGGCTGATCGACGGCCGTCCCGTCATCGCCGCCGTGATGGACTTCGCGTTCCTCGGCGGCAGCCTCGGGTCGGCCGTCGGGGAGGCCATCACCACCGCGGCCGAGACGGCGCTGGAGGAGCGCACCCCGCTGCTGATCGTCTCGGCGTCCGGCGGCGCGAGGATGCAGGAGGGCGCGCTGTCCCTCATGCAGATGGCCAAGACCAGCGGCGCGCTCGCGCGGCTGGACGAGGCCGGCGTCCTGACGATCTCGCTGGTCACCGACCCGACCTACGGCGGCGTCGCCGCGTCCTACGCGACGCTCTGCGACGTCATCCTCGCCGAGCCGGGCGCCCGGCTCGGCTTCGCGGGCCCCCGCGTCATCGCGCAGACCATCCGGCAGTCGCTCCCGCCCGGCTTCCAGACCGCGGAGTTCCTGCTGGAGCACGGCCTGATCGACGGGATCGTGCCGCGCGCCGCCGTCCGGCCGACGCTGGCGAGGCTGCTGCGCATGGGCAGGCCCGCCCGGGACGGCGGGCCGGCCGTCCGCGATGCCGCGGTCGTCCGGGAGGCTCCGGTCGTCCGCGACCCGGGCCGGCTGCCCGAGCACGACCCGTGGGAGACCGTCCGGCTCGGCCGCCACCTGGACCGCCCGACCGCCCTGGACCACCTGGCGTCGGTGTTCGACGACTTCCTGGAGCTGCGCGGCGACCGCCTCGGCGGCGACTGCCCGGCGATCGTCGGCGGGTTCGCCCTGCTCGGCGACGTCCCCGTCATGGCGGTCGGCACCCAGAAGGGCCACGACCCCCGGGAGCTGACGGCGCGCGGGTTCGGCATGGCGACGCCCGCCGGCTACCGCAAGGCGGCGCGGCTGATGCTGCTCGCCGCCAAGCTCGGCCTGCCGATCGTGACGCTCGTGGACACGCCGGGCGCCTTCCCCGGCCTGGCCGCCGAGGAGCACGGCCAGGCGATGGCCATCGCCGAGAACATCCGGCTGATGGCGTCCCTGCCGGTGCCGATCGTCACGGTCATCACCGGGGAGGGCGGCAGCGGCGGGGCGCTCGCGCTGGCGGTGGCGAACCGGGTCCTGATCTTCTCCAACGGCACCTACTCGGTCATCAGCCCGGAGGGGTGCGCGTCGATCCTGTGGAAGGACACGGCGGCGGCCCCGAAGGCCGCGCGGAACCTGCGCATCGACGCGCGGGAGCTGCTGCGGCTCGGCATCGTGGACGGCGTGGTCCCGGAGCCGCCCGGCGGCGCGCACCTGGCGCCGGGCGAGGCGTCCCGCACCCTGCGCGCCGCGCTGACCGGTGAACTCGCGGCCCTGCTGGGCCGCCCGGCGGGGGAGCTCCTGGCGCAGCGCCACGAGCGGTTCCGCAGCTTCGGCACCCCGCCCGACATGGACGATCCACGCGTCGAGCGCGACGTTCAGACGACGAGGGCAGGACGATGACCGCAGAAGAGACCGCCGCGGAAGAGACGGCCACCGAAGAGACGGCCACCGGGGGGACCGGTACCGACGGGACCGCCGCGGAGGAGGCTTTCGAAGAGGTCCGGGTGGGGCTGGCGAGGCTGCTCGCCGACCTGCCCCGGCTGCCGTCGGCGCTGCGGGTGCAGGCCCGGGACGTGGCCATCGAGGTCACCTGGGACGCCCCCGCGGCCCCCGCGGCCCCCGCGGGCGCTCCCACCGCCGCCGACGCTGCCGCCGCGCCGCCGGCCTTGCCGGCCGCGCCGCAGCAGAGCGACGCCGGGCTCCTCCACGTGGTCGCGCCCACGGTCGGGGTCTTCTACCGGGCGCCGGAACCCGGCGCCGCCCCGTTCGTGGACGTCGGCACCGTCGTCGAGTCCGGCGAGCAGGTCGCGATCGTGGAGGCCATGAAGCTGTTCCTGCCGGTCGAGGCCGAGCGGCGCGGGCGTGTCGCGGCGGTCCTCGTGCAGGACGGCGCGTCGGTGGAGTACGGCGAGCCGCTGCTCGCGCTGGAACCGATCGAGGCGTGACCATGTTCCGCACCGTGCTCATCGCCAACCGCGGCGAGATCGCGCTCCGGGTCGCCCGCACCTGCCGGGAGCTCGGCGTCCGGGTCGTCGCGGTCCACTCCACCGAGGACCGCGACAGCCTGCTGGTCCGCTTCGCCGACGAGGCCGTCGCGATCGGGCCCGCCCCCGCCAGGCGCAGCTACATGTACGCGCCGGCCATCCTGGAGGCCGCCCGGCGGACGGGCGCGGAGGCGATCCACCCCGGCTACGGCTTCCTGTCCGAGGACCCGGACTTCGCCGCCGCCGTCGCGAGCGAGGGGCTCACCTTCATCGGGCCGCCGAGCGGCGTCGTGGCGGCGCTCGGCGACAAGACCCACGCCCGCGAGCTGCTCAGCGCCGCCGGGATGCCGCTGCTGCCCGGCAGCCTGAAGCCGCTGGCGGACGCGGCCGCCGCCCACCGGCTGGCCGACGAGATCGGCTACCCGGTGATCATCAAGGCGGCGATGGGCGGCGGCGGCCGCGGGCTGCGGGTGGTGCGCGCCTCCGCGGACTTCGCGGAGGCCTACCGCGAGACCCGGGCGCAGGCGCTGTCGCTGTTCGGCGACTCGCGCGTCTACGTCGAACGCTACGTCCCGACGGCCCGGCACGTGGAGATCCAGATCCTCGCCGACTCCTACGGCAACGTCGTCCACCTCGGCGAGCGCGACTGCACCGTGCAGCGCCGCCACCAGAAGCTGATCGAGGAGACCCCCGCGCCGGGCCTGCCGCGCGAGACGGTCGAGCGGATGGGCCGCGCGGCCGTCGAGGGCGCCCGTGCGGCCGGGTACGTCGGCGCCGGCACGTTCGAGTTCATCGTCGACGACGCGGGCGACTTCCACTTCCTGGAGGTCAACTGCCGGATCCAGGTGGAGCACCCGGTGACGGAGCTGGTGACGGGCATCGACCTGGTCGCCGAGCAGCTCCGCATCGCCGCGGGCGAACCGCTCGCCCTCGGCGAGGTGGAGCGGCGCGGCGCCGCGATCGAATGCCGGATCAACGCCGAGGACCCGGCGCGCGACTTCGCGCCCGCGCCGGGCACGCTCACCGAGTTCGTCCCGCCCGGCGGGCCGTTCGTCCGCGTGGACACCGCCGCCTACCAGGGCGGACGCGTGTCGCCGGCGTACGACTCGCTCATCGCCAAGCTGATCGTGTGGGCGCCCGACCGGGAGCAGGCGATCGCCAGGTCCGCGCGGGCGCTCTCCGAGTTCCGGATCGGCGGGCCCGGCATCGCCACGACGGCGGGGTTCCTCGCCGAGACGGTGACGAGCCCGGCGTTCCGCGCCGGCACCCACACGACCTCGTCCCTCACGCCCCCGGCGCCGGGGACCTGAGCGCCGCCCGCCCCGCAGAGCCCGCATCGGGTGATGGAGAAATCCGCCATCACCGATGCGGGCTTTCGGCGCTCGGCCCGGGGGTCGTGCAGGCGCTCCATGTCGCCGTGGTCATGCGGACGCCCTTCGGGCATGCGTACGCCCCGCCCGTTGAGGCGATCCACCGGATCGGTGGCGCTCCACGGGCGGGGCATTGGCAGGGCGGCGGTGCGGTCAGTCGAAGTTGGCGTAGGCGAAGCGGGTGTAGATCTCGCGGTTGCCGGTGAACGGGCGCCGGCCGTGCATGACGCGCGAGTTGTCGACCATGACGACGTCGCCGGGCCGCCAGGGGATCGCGATCTCCACGCGCTCCGCGGCGTCGATGATGTCCTGCCGCAGCTCGTCCGGGATCGGCGTGCCGTCCGCGAACGCGCACGCCACGCGGTCGTGCTCGTAGCCGCGGGCGATGGAGCCGGCGTAGACGGGCTCGCCGCCCGAGCGCGGCCGGGTGAACGCCGGGATCGTGTACTCCAGCGACAGCATGTCGCCGTCGAAGCTGAAGGCGTGCTCGGCCTCCGGGACCTTCGGATCGGGCCCGGACAGCTTCGCGGTGGCCTCCTCCACCGACGACACCTCGAGGAAGCGGGTCCAGATCCGCGGAGGGGCGGTGAAGCTGTACTTCAGCGGCTTGGCGGAGAACGCCTCCCGCGAGTCGGGCTTGAGGCCCTCCACCGTCCGCGCGCCGTCGTAGAGCGTCGTCTCGCCGCCCTCGTCGGCCGGACGGACGCAGTAGAACCACAGGACGTCGGGCGAGAACGGCATGTACCGGAGCTCCGAGTGCGGGCCGATCCGCTCGGTGCCCGCGACGACCGTCTGCAGGGTGTCCTTGCCGTCGATCTTGTCGCGGTTCGACCCACCGTGGCTGCGGAAGCGGGTGCTGAACCGCTCCGCGAACGAGCAGAAGCTCTCCACCCCGCCGGTGAATCCGCGGAACATCAGCGCCCCGGACTCCCGGAAGGCGGCGAGCACGTCGTCCCGGGAGAGGTCGAGCAGATCCTCGCCGTTCCCGGAGACCAGGGTCCCCCCGTTTTCGGTCAGTGGCGCCGTGTCGAGCTTTGGCATGGGTTTCCTTCCTGGATCGGATGAATTCAGGTATGCGGAATGACGCAGAGTCCTGTGGAAACCGGGCCGCCGAAGACCCGCATAAAGCCGACTTTCGCAGCCTCCCGGGTAAAGGTCAACGCCGCCGGCGGGCCCCTCGCCCGGGCGCGGGCATTGACAGCCGGACGACGGTGTAGCGGCCCGGATGCCGCGCTGCTGGCGCGGCTCGGCGATCATGAACAATGATCACCTGACGCCCGGGGGTGTGCTCGAATCATGGGGAATGACCTGCGTAAACGTCTGAACGCCATTCGCGTGAGACCGTAGGTCGGTGATGACGTAGTCGGCTGTTCAACTGCTTTCCTGCATCAGTTGAGCGTCTCCGCACGACCTCCGCCAGTTCGCCGGACGGAACGGGATCGGGCGGTCTCGCGGCCGCACATCTACACTCGGCACGGCGACCTTCCCGCTCAATTCGCCGGCGTCCGCCCGGCCATCCCGTGAGGAGTCCCGACAATGGCGCTCGACGACAATGAGCGGGCTGTGGCGGAGTTCCGGGCGAGCCGGGGCGGCCTCGGCGGGCCGTTCGCAGGCGCCCGGATCGTCGTCCTCACCACCGGCCGCGGCGCGGCCGGCGGGACACTCGTTCAGCCCGTCGCCTTCCATTACGGCGAAAAGGGGAGCCTGCTGCTCGCCGCCGTTCCCGCCGATGACGGCACCCTGCCGGAATGGTACGGAAACGTGCTCGCGGACCCGCGGGTCTCGGTGGAGACCGGCACGGCCGTCATCGAGGCCGACGCCCGTCCCCTCACCGGATGGGAGCGCGACACCGTGTACGCCCAGCTGGCCGAGGTGACCCCCGGGCTCCACGAGAAGCAGAGGCTCCTGGCCGGGCCCATCCCGATCGTGGCGCTGCGGACCCGCTCCCGCGCGCGGCTCGCCGCGGAACCGTGGGGAGACGAGCTGAAGGCCGTGCACGACGGGTTCCGCCGGGAGCTCGCGCTGATCCGCGAGGAGATCGCGGCGGGCGGGCCGAAGCTCGCCGCGCAGCTGCGGGTCAACTGCCTGACCGCCTGCGCGATGCTGCACCGCCACCACGTCACCGAGGACGACGAGGTCTTCCCGAAGATCGACCGGCTCCATCCGGAACTCGCCGGCGCGGTGCGGGGCCTGCGGGACGAGCACCGCCGGCTGGCGGAGCTGGTCGGCCGGCTTCAGGACCTCGCCGCCGACGAGACGAGCGGTTCGGCGGCGGTCCTCGCCGAGGTGGACGGGCTCACCGCGGAGATCGAGGCGCACCTCGACCGCGAAGAGGAACGGCTCGTCCCCGTCCTGAACGCGCTGAAGACGAAGTAGCGGCGGCCTCCCGCGCGGCTCACTGCGGGCCGCTCAGGTTCTCCCAGTGCTCCTCGCTGTTGAAGAACCACGCCGCGGCCCGCGACAGCTGCCACGCGTGCGGGTAGTAGCTGCCCTTCACGGCCAGTTCGATGGCGGCGCGCAGGGTGGGCCGCTCGTCCAAGGCCCACTGCACCGCCTGCTGCGCGTCGCCGATGCTCTCGGGGACGACCCCCGGCCGGGGCTCGTCCAGCGTCTGCTGGGCGAGGTGGGGGAAGAGCAGGGCCGACACGGAGCTCGCACTGTGCAGGTAGTAGTCGAGCAACCGGTAGACGGCGGCGCGCCGGTCGGCGACGCCGAGGCTCCGCTCGGCGGCCTCCGCCGCGTAGACGCGCACTAAATCGTGGCAGGCGTAACGGCCGGGAGCGTGCCCGGTGAGCAGATGCACATCGCACAGGTCGTCCAGGGCCGCCTGCGCCTGCGGCCAGCCCGACCCGCACAGGGCGGCGACGGCGGGGACGGAGAAGTCGGGGCCCGGATGCAGTCCGAGCAGCGGGAACAGCTTCGCGGCGGTGTCGCTCAGCTTGGCCTGCGACAGCGAGAACGCGGCCCGGATGCTCGTCGCGGGCTCGCCCGTCTCCAGCGCGTCCAGGCGGCCTGGCTCGTCCCTCATCTCGGCGACCAGCGCGCCCAGCGGGAGGTCGGGATGCGCCGCGGCGTAGGCGGTCGCGTTGCACAGGGCCAGGGGCAGCCGGGCGCACAGCGCGATCAGCTCCCCGGCGGCGCCCGGATCGGCGGCCACCCGCTCGGCGCCGAGCGCCCGCGCGAGCAGGCGGTGCGACTCCTCGTCCGTCAGGCCGGGGACGGTGACCAGATGCGCGCCGTTCCCGGCGGCCAGGCCGATGAGCCGGTGCCGGCTGGTGACGAGCACCAGGCAGCCGGGGGAGCCCGGCAGCAGCGGGCGCACCTGCTCGGCGTCCCGCGCGTTGTCCAGCACGATGAGCATCCGCCTGCCCGCCAGCGTGCTGCGGTACAGGGCGGCGAGCCGGGCGGTGTCCGCGTGGGTCTCGGACGGCGGGACCCCGAGCGCGGTCAGGAAGCCGCTCAGCACCTCGGCGGGATCCACCGGCGGCCCCGAGGAGGAGAACCCGCGCAGGTCGGCGAACAGCTGCCCGCCGGGGAACCGGTCGGCGACCTCGTGCGCCCAGCTGATCGCCAGCGCCGTCTTCCCGATGCCCGCCATCCCGGTCAGCGCGGCCACCGCCACCTTGCCCGCCTCGGGCGCGTCCTCGCCCAGCAGGCCGGACAGCAGCCCCCGCTCGCGGTCGCGGCCGGTGAAGTACCGCGCCGACGCGGGCAGCTGCCTCGGCACCGCCGGGACGAGCGCCGGCGGCTCGTACGCGAGCCGCGCGCGCGGGATGTCCTGGCGCAGGACGCGCAGGTGCGCGCTGGTGAGCTCCTCGCCGGGGTAGATCGCGAACTCGCGGTCCAGGCGGCTGCGGAGGTCCTCGTAGATGTGCAGGGCCGCCGCCTGCTGGCCGCTGCCGGCGAGCGCGATCATCAGCCGGGCGTGCACCCGCTCGTTCAGCGGCTCCGCCGCGGCGAGCGCGTGCAGCCGCGGCAGGACCCGGTCGTGGAGCCCGAGGCCGCAGGCGATCTCGGCGCTGCGCACGAGCACGTCGGACAGCTCCCGCCGGTACATCGCCACGCACGGCTGGTTGTGCAGGACCTCCAGGTCCGCCAGCGGGTCGCCGCGCCACAGCCGGAGGGCCTGCTCGTACAGGTCGCACGCCCGGTGGTCGTCGCCGGCCGCGTGCGCCGCGTCGGCCTTGGCGACCAGGGCCCGGAAGGTGAGCAGGTCGAGCTGCTCGGGACGCACCTGCAGGCGGTAGCCGCCGACGGCGGAGGCGATGACCTTGGTGCCGTTGCCGTCCGGCACGAGCAGCTTCCGGAGCCGGCTGACGTGCGCCTGGATCAGGCTCGGCGCGGTGCTCGGCGCCGACTGCCCCCACAGCACCTCCATGATGGTGCCGCGCCGCACCACGCTGCCCGGTTCCAGCGCCAGCAGGCCGAGCAGCGCGCACCGGCTCGGCGGCCCGAGGTTCAGCGGCCTCCCGTCGAGCGAGGTCTCCAGCGGGCCGAGGACGCCGAGCCACAGCCCCTGCTGCGGCCGTCCCGGACGCGGCTGCCTGACCGGCTCCTGCGGCGGCGGGTCGTGCTCGATCCGGGCGGGAGCGGCCGGACGCGCGGCCGGGCGCACCGGCGAGGCCGAGCTGAAGGCCAGCTCGGCGGCCTGGCTGGAGTCCAGGCCGAGCGCCTCGGCCAGCGCCGACACCGAGCCGGGCCGCGGGCGCGAATGGCGGCCCTGCTCCAGGTCGCGGAGGGCGGCGACGCTGATGCCCGCCTTCCTGGCGAGCTCCTGCTGCGTCAGGCCGGCTCTGTTGCGGTGGGTGCGCACCAGGTCGGCCAGCGGGATGGTCGACTCGCCGTTTCCTCGGCTCATGAGCTAATTCCCTCTTCGTTCGGCCTGGTGTTGAGGGGTGAGGACGGTCGGGGGCGGGTGCGTCGCCGACCCGCCGGGCGAGCGGACCCGGGCATGCCGCCGCGCCGCCCGGAGCGATCCAAGGCCCGGCCGCGGGCGCGGGCCCGCGGCGCTGCCGGGCGCCGGATCGCCGCCGGACGCCGTGCCGGCCGCGTCGGCGAGGAAGGCCGCGGCGGGCGGCCCGGCGGTCCGCGGCGGCGCCTAGCGCGGCGCCGCGCGGCCGTGGCCGGGTCCGCGGCGGCCCGCGATCAGCGTGTGGGCGCGCCGGACGAGGTCTGCGGACACCGCACTGGCGCCACCAGAACGAACGTGCGCATCATGGCCCCCCAATCTCGCGCATTAACCTCGCGCTTTCATGGCGGATTGATTCCGGCTGGTCGTTGACATGAGAAAAGTGCTCCTGAACTGGGAGGATAGGGCTTGCTGAAGGTCCTG
>NZ_JBEZJL010000119.1:0-7231 GCF_040651755.1 Actinomadura sp. NPDC048394
GGTCCGGGTCGCGCAGCCGCCGCATGCACTCGTTGCGGGCCAGCGCGTACAGCCAGCCGCGGAACCGCTCCGGCTCCCGCAGCACCGAGACGCGCTCGTCGCCGCCTACGCGCACGTCTCGACCGCGATCAGGGCCGCGCCGAGGACCGCCGGGATCATGAAGGCGAAGAACCCCGCCTTCGGCGAGGTGACCAGGTCGGTGGCCACCGCGACGTACGACGGGCCGGCGACCGCGCCGAGCCGCCCGACGCCCAGCCCGAGCCCGAGCCCGGTGCCGCGCAGCCGCGCCGGGTAGAACGCCGTCATGCAGGCGATCACCATGTTCTGGCCGCCGAGCGTGCCGAGCCCCGCCAGCGCCGACACCGCCAGCAGCAGCACGTGCGGCTGCGGGGTGCTCAGGACGAACAGCGCCACCGCCGCGAGCACGAACCCGCCGAGCGTGACCGGCTTGAGGTGGCCCCGGTCCGCCACGACCGAACCGCCCAGGCTCCCGGCCGTCGCCCCGACCGTGAAGGCGATGGTGAACTCCAGCGACGACCCCAGGTCATAGCCGGACTTCATCATCACCGCCGGCAGCCAGGCCGTGGTGCTGTAGACGAGCGCCATGCTCATGAAGGACGCGCACCAGAACAGGACGGTGGCGCGGCGGCTGCCGGAGGTGAACAGCTCGGACAGGCGCGTCCGCTCCCGTCCGGGCCCGCGGCGTCCGGCGGGCGCGTCCTCCTTCATCCGCCAGATCACCGGCACGAGCAGGACGGGCAGCGCGCCGAACAGGAACAGCCACTGGAAGTGCAGGTCCGGCAGCAGGAGCCGGCCGAGCACGGCCGACGCGGTGCCGCCGACGCCGATGGCGCCGAGCGCGATGGTCAGATGCAGCGTCCGCCGCCGCGGCGGCGCGGCGTCGGTGACGTAGGCGCTGACCAGCGGGGCGAGCGCGCCGATCCCGACGCCGGTGCAGAACCGGGCGGCGGCGAACAGGCCGAGGGACGGCGCGAACGTCGCCGCCGCCATCGCCGCCGAGATCCACACGACGGCGACGGTCAGCGGGAGGCGGCGTCCGCGCCGGTCGGCGGCCCAGCCGGCGAGGACGGAGCCGAACGGCATGCCGAGCGCGGTGACGCTGCCGAGCATCCCGAGGGTGTCGTGGGTGGCGCCCCACGGCTTGTACTGCAGCAGGCTCGGCCCGACGGTGCCGATGGCGAACACGTCGTAGCCGTCCACGAACAGGATGAGGCAGGCGAGGACGAGCACGCCGGCCTGCCGCCTTCCGGCGGCGGGTTCAGGGGTCGCGGACATCGGATCTCCTTACGCAGGGGTGGGTGCACGCGGGGTTCGGAAACGGACAGCGCAGGAGCAACCGAACGCAGCGTTGACGGGGCGCCCGGCCGCGAGCCGGGCGCGTCGACGCGTCTTCGGGCGTGTCAGTCGAGGTGGCCGACCGCCCGCCGGAGGATGTCCGGCGGCGAGGCGGGGACGTCGCCGGTCCAGGCGACGTGCTGGTCGGGCCGGACGAGGCGGAGGCCCGTGGTGTACGGGTCGTCGAGGACGTCGAGCGGGACGCCGAGGTCGGCGGCGGCCTTGGCGAACGCCGCGGCGCCGGTGGCGGACGGGTTCGCGATCAGGGTGAAGCCGCGTCCGAGACGGTCGTAGAGGGAGTCGCCGGGGGCGAGCCAGCGGTGCAGGAGCCGCCCGCCCGCGTCGCCGGCGACGATCGGTGAGCCCCGGTAGGTGTAGCCGAGGACGAGGTCGAGGCTGTGGAACTCGGCGTCCTTGGTCCGCTGCACGGCTTCGGCGACGGCCGGGCGGGCGGCGGCGAACTCGGCGTCGGTGCCGGCCAGCCGCCGGTCGGCGAGTTCGGGGGCGAGCGTCGCCATGTTGCGGGCGGCCTCGGCGATCGTCCGCGCGGCGACGGGCCGGCGTTCGGGCTCGTAGCTGCGCAGCAGCGTCTCCGGCGCCCACCCGGACAGGACGGCGGCGAGCTTCCAGCCGAGGTTGACGGCGTCGCCGATGCCGGTGTTGAAGCCGTGCCCGCCCCACGGCGGATTGAGATGCGCGGCGTCGCCGGCGAGGAAGGTCCGGCGGGTCCCGTACCGCTGCGCGAGCAGCATCTTCGCCTTCCACGGGTCCGTCGCGACGATCTCGGCGTCGACGTCGGCTCCGACGAGCCCGCGGACGATCCCCAGCGGGTCGGCGCCTCCTTCCTGCTCGGTGACGCCCTGCGCGATGCACCACCAGGTGTCGCGCAGGTCGAGCCGGCCGACGAGCCCGGGACGGCTCGGATGCAGGACCCAGTAGTGCACGGCGGGCCCGTGCGGCACGCGTTCGGCGAGGCCGGGGGCGCGGAAGACGATGTTGAAGTTGGGGCGTGCGTCGGCGGTGCCCTCGTAGGCGACGCCGATGGCCTCCCGGACGGTGCTCCAGGCGCCGTCCGCGCCGATCAGGTAGGCGGCGCGGACCTGCTCCGCGGTGCCGTCGGGCGCGGTGCCATCGGGCGCGGTGACGGTCGCGGTGACGCCGTCGTCGTCCTCCTGGACCGCGCTGACGGTGCGGCCGGTGAGCAGCCGGGCGTGCCGCGAGCGGGCGACCGCTTCCCGCAGCACCTGCTCGACCGCCGGCTGCGGGATCTGCTGGCCGGGCTCGGCGACCAGGTCGTCGCCGGCCAGGTCGAGGCCGAAGCAGCCGTGGAACCGCGTGATCTCGCGGCCGAGCAGCCCCGTGGTGAACACGGCCTGGTCGGACCAGGCCACCGGCAGGGCCGCCCGTTCGCGCACGGCGCCGGCGAGGCCCCAGCGGCGGAACAGCTCCATCGTCCGCGCCGAGGTCGTCTTGGCGCGCGGCCGCAGCCACGACACCTCCTCGCGGGGCTCGACGACCAGCGACCGGACGCCGTGGTGGGCTAGTTCCAGAGCAGCGGCGAGGCCCACTGGGCCGCCTCCGGCGATCAGTACCGGTACGCGGTGCGGCGTTTCGTTCGTCACGAGGCGCGCCCTTCCTCGGTCGGAACGGAGAGCCGCGCCCTCATCTGGCCGATGAGTTCGTGCAGGCCGGTCGGGCTTTCCGCGGCGCCGAAGAGGTAGAAGTCGGGGCGGATCACGGCGGCGATGTGGTGGTGCTCCCTCATGTGCGGCAGGTAGGCGTTCTCGGTGTCGGTGTAGCCGTCGACGGGTGCCCCGGCATCGTCCGGCGAGTGGAGCGGGACGAGCACGGCGCCGATGCGCCGGAGGAACTCCCGATCGTCGCCGTCCAGCGCGTCGCCCGCGGCGGCGCCGTCGAGCAGGACGGTGAAGCCGCCACCGGTGATCTCGTCCAGCAACGCGGTCTTGCCCTGCCGGGTGACGCGGTGCTGGGGCGTGAGATGCCCGACGCGGGCGCGGCGGAGCCCGTCCGGGCCGCGCTGGAGGACGCCGTCCCCCAGGACGGGCGGCGGGGTGGCGGGAAGGACGCGCGCCGGGTCGGCGCCCGCCGCGATCATACGGTCGTCGCGGGTGGCGGCCTCGTCCTCGCCGAGGACGCAGATGACCCGGCCGAGCGCCATCGACATGCCGATCGCGTGCTGGACGTGCTCGCGGCGCTCGGTGGTGTAGGTGTCGAGCAGGCCGGGCCCGGCGACGCCGCGCAGGACGAGGTCGAGCTTCCAGGCGAGGTTCATGGCGTCGCGCATGCCCGAGCACATGCCCTGGCCGGCGAACGGCGGCATCTGGTGCGCGGCGTCCCCCGCGATCAGCAGACGGCCGTCGCGCCACCGCTCGGCCCAGCGCGCCTGGAAGGTGTAGAGCGCGTGCCGTTCCAGCGTGGTGTTCTCCGGGGTGCGTCCCCAAGGCTCCAGCAGGCGCCACGCCGATGCGACGGTGTTGAGGTCCTCGGGGCTCTCCCCCGGCAGCCGCATGAACTCCCAGCGGCGGCGCCCGGGCCCGCCGGACACGATCGTGGTGGGACGGGCCGGATCGCACAGCTGCCAGTTCATGGGCGACCATTCCCGCTCGTCGCGCGGGACGGTGTCGACGATGAGCCAGTCGAAGAAGAAACCCAGGTCGGTGACGTCCGTGCCCATCCGGTCGCGGACGGAGCTGTTGGCACCGTCCGCGCCGACGACGTAGCGGGCGTGGAAGGTGGAGTCGCCGCCCTCGCCCGTCCGCGCGGTGACGCGTACGCGGTCGCCGGTGTCGTCGAGCCCGGTGACCTCCAGGCCGCGGCGGACGGTCACGCCGGGCAGTTCGGCGACCGCGGCGGTGAGCACGGCCTCCAGCTCCGGCTGGGAGAAGAAGTTGGCGACGGGCCAGCCGCTGGGGCCCGTCCCCGACCAGTCGATGCGGACGAGGGTGCGCCCGTCCCGGTTCCGCCATTCGTAGAAGTCGGACACGGGCTCGGTGACGCCGCGGACCTGCTCGGCGACGCCCGCCGCCTGGAAGATCCGGCCGATCTCGTCGTCGAAGTGGACGGCGCGGGGCAGCGGATACGGGCGCGGGCGGCGCTCCAGGACCAGGACGCGGTGCCCCGCGCGTCCGAGCAGCAGCGCCAGCAGCTGCCCGACGGGCCCGAAGCCGACGATCGCGACGTCGTGCTCGGTCACGCGGTCACCGCCCCGCGCCGTGCGTGCCGGTCATGAGCTCGGCGAGGTCGTCGGGGTGCAGGAAGGACGGGGGCGGCGGCGGTCCCCAGTTGAACAGCCCCTTGGCGCCTTCGAGTGTCTCGGGTGTCCAGAGCTGGTCGTCGACGATGCAGTCGAGGTCGGAGTAGTACTCGGAGAAGTTGCCGGCCGGATCCTTCAGGTACCAGAAGAAGTTGGAGCCGGCGTGGTGGCGGCCGAGGCCCCACACATGCCGTTCGGGGTGGCCCTCCAGCATCGCCGACGCGCCGCGCCCGACCTCGTCGATGTCGTCGACCTGCCAGGACGTGTGGTGCAGGAAGCAGACGGGCGCGGCCAGGACCAGCAGGTTGTGGTGGTCGGTGGAGCAGCGCAGGAAGACGCCCGCGTCCTTGATGATGTCGCTGGTGCGGAAGCCGATGCCGTCGCGGAAGAACGCGGTGGTCGCGGCGAAGTCGGTGGTCGCCAGCACCGCGTGGCCGAGCTTGCGCGGCCGCACCGGCTCCTCGCGCAGGACGCCGGGTGCGCGGGTGCCGGTCCGCTCGAACCGTCCGGGCCCGTTGTAGGGGGTGGGCGGGACGGGTTCCTGCCGCAGCCGGGGCGTCGCCTCCACCACGGCCCGCACCCCCGTGACGGGCTCGACGGCGGTGAGGGTCGCCGCGGACCGGTCGCAGGCCACGCCGAGCCGGTCGAGGCGGGCGGCCGCCGCGCCCAGGTCGTCGGGCGAGTCGGCGCCGATGTGCATCTCCACGAGGCGGCGGGTCGGGCTCGGCACGATGCGCAGCTGGCGCCCGCCGTCACGGGTGCCGAACCAGCCGCCCGTATCGGGCCGCAGCCCGAAGTCGGCGTAGTAGTCCGCGGTCTCGGCGACGTTGGGGACGCCGATGGTGACCGAGATCAGGCGGTGCAGGGACATGGTGTCTCCTCGGCTTGGGGGGTGGGAGCCGGAGGCGGTCAGGCGGGGACGAACCGCTGGCGCAGCTCGCCGATGCCCTCGATGTGGCTGACCAGCTCGTCGCCCGGGGCGAGCCAGCGCTGCGGGTCGCGGCCGAGGCCGACCCCCGCCGGGGTGCCGGTGAAGACCAGGTCGCCGGGCAGCAGCGGCAGCACCGCCGACAGCCGCGCGACCAGCAGCGGGACCGAGAAGATCAGCTCGCTGGTGCGGCCCTTCTGCACCTCCTCGCCGTTGATCGCCGACGTCAGCTCCAGGTCGTCGGGATCGTCGAACTCGTCGGGCGTGACGACCCACGGCCCGGTCGGCGCGAAGCCGGGGAACGACTTGCCCAGGCTGAACTGCGGGGCCGGCCCGGCGAGCTGCGTGACGCGCTCGGAGACGTCCTGGCCGGTCATGAGCCCGGCCACGTGGTCCCAGGCGTCGGCCTCGGCGACGTCGCGCGAGTGCCGCCCGATCACGGCGACCAGCTCGACCTCCCAGTCGGTGTGGCCGCCCGGCGGCAGCGTCACCTCGGTGACCGGGCCGGTGATGCTCGTGACGAACTTGGTGAACACCGGCGGCAGCCCCTCGGGCACGTCGAAGCCCGACTCGGCGGCATGCTCGCGGTAGTTCAGCCCGATCGCGAAGACCTGCCGCGGCGCCGGCACGGGCGCGCCCAGCTCGGACGGCTCGACCGGGACGCCGTCCGGCAGCGCGGCCGACACCGCCCAGTCCCGGAAGCCCTCCCAGTCGGCGTAGACGGCCTGCGGATCGGCCCCGAACCTGCCGCCGCTCGCCTGCTCGACGTCCACCGCCCGGCCGTCGCGCACGATGACCAGCCGCCCGCCGAGGTTCCCGATCCGCATCCGCACTCCCTAATTCAGCATGATGATTAGGGCGATAATGCATGCAGGTCTCGTCGGGCGTCAAGGGATCGGCCTGCTAATGTGCATGACGAATTCAGCAGAGGAGGACCGGGTGCCCGTACACGCCGACGGGACGGCCGGCACCGGCCGCGCCGAGCAGGCCGCCGACCGCATCGCCGAACTGGCCCGCGCCGCCGAGCCGGGCGCGCGCCTCGGCACCAAGGGCGAGCTGCGGGCGCTGTGCGGGGTCTCGGTCTCCACCTTCAACGAGGCGCTCCGCCTGCTGCAGGCCCGCGGGCTGGTCGCGGTCCGCCCCGGTCCGGGCGGCGGCCTGTTCGCCGCCGAGCAGTCCCCCATGGTCCGGCTCGGCAACTCCATGCTGGCGCTCGACGCCGAGCAGACCTCCGTCGCCGAGGCCATCCGGATCCGCGACGCCCTCGACCCGCTGCTGATCGAGGACGCGCTGTGGCACGCGTCGCGCGCCGACATCGGCGAGATGCGCGAGATCGTGAACGACATGGGCGCCGCCGCCGCCGGCGAGGACGCCACCGCCTTCGTGCACGCGAACTGGCGGCTGCACGCCCGGATCGCCGCGGTCAGCCCGCACGTCCTGCTGCGCTCGCTGTACGCCAGCCTGCTGGACCTCATCGAGGCCCACACCCGGTCCGTGCAGCCCGACGGCGAGCGTCCCCTCACCCCGTACCTGAAGGAACGCCACGAACTGCACGCCGCCCTGGTCGACGCCATCGCCGCGCACGACCGCGAGGCCGCCATGCGGATCATCCACGACCACAGGACCGCCGGCTCCCTCTAGCCGTCGCGGCCGCGTCCGCGCCTGTCGGCCCT
>NZ_JBEZJL010000119.1:7329-21096 GCF_040651755.1 Actinomadura sp. NPDC048394
CTGCGGCTCCGTCCGCACCCGTCGGCCCTGCGGCTCCGTCCGCACCCGTCGGCCCTGCGGCTCCGTCCGCACCCGTCGGCCCTGCGGCTCCGTCCGCACCCGTCGGCCCTGCGGCTCCGTCCGCACCCGTCGGCCCTGCGGCTCCGTCCGCGCCCGTCGGCCCTGCGGCTCCGTCCGCGCCCGTCGGCCCTGCGGCGTCGCGAGCCTCCTCGCCGCGGGGACGGGCATCCCGAGATCGACCACTGCCGCGCCTCTCGTCGCGCACTTTCGCGCAGCCTACACAGTCCCGCATTGCGTTACCAGCGTCCCGAATATCAGGACTAGGCGAGACGAGTGCTCGGCAGGCCCCACAGTCACGCGGTGAGGCGGGCGACGCCCGGCCGGCGCGGGTCCGGGATCAGCCTTCGATGAAGATCAGGTCGGTGATGGGCTTGGTGAGCCGGACGGTGTCGCCGGTGACGTCGATGACGGTGTCGAATCCGGTCGCGTGGGCGTCGGAGATGACGTACAGCCGGTCGTTCAGGGTGGCCATGTACGCCTTGAAGCCGGCGAGCGAAGGGTCGCCCGGTGCGAGGGCGTAGTACTCGGCGAGACGGCGGAACAGCTTGGGCATGATGACCAGCCGCTCGGACAGGTCCTGCTGGGCCTGTATGCTCGCGCCGCTCGTCGTGGCGTCGGAGCCCCAGATCCCCGTCTTGGCGGAGCGGGCGGCGTCGGCGGCCTCGGTCAGCGTCGCGCGCAGGTCGGGATAGAGCTTGCTGTAGAAGGTGGGGTAGACCAGCCCGTCCGCCAGCAGCCGGTGGTTCACGCTGGTCTTCAGCAGTGCGGAGTCGGTGAACACCGGCTGCAGGTCGGGACGGTCGGTGTCGCCGGCGAAGGCGAACGCGACGGGGCGGCCGTACTTGTCGCCGAACCGGGTCAGGATGTACCCGGGCGTGGCGTCCGGGGTCGCGCCGGTGACGACCTCACCGTCGCGGACCACGTCGCTGAACCCGATCAGCTCCAGCAGGCGGGCACCGGCGGCGTGCGCGAACTCCAGCGGCTGGTGCATGGTGTGGCCGCCGTGCCCGGGCGGCGTGTAGTGGGTCTCCAGCGCGTCGATCGCGTCCAGCCGCAGCTGGGCCGCACCGCTCGCGCCCAGCCGCACGTTCAGGTGCAGCCGGGTGAACGCGTCCGGGGCGCTCGGGAAGAAGTGCACGGAGTCCCCGTCGGGCTGGCTGTGCACGATCCGGTACTGGCCCTTGATCAGATACAGCGACACCGCGCTCTCCTCACGGCCGACGACCTCGCACCACGAGTCAAGCAGTGATCGGACGGCTACGCACCGGCCCTAGCCGGTGTCGGCCACAAAATCGACCGCGCATTCTCCGCTTGTCGCTTTTAGCGACATTTCCCCGCCATGCAGGGTTTTTCAGGCCTGCTGACGTTCGGCCCGCCGGCGGACCAGCTCCTCGACCGCGGAGGGCAGGGTCGTCTCGAAGTCGATGAGCTTCACCCAGGTCGGGGTGATGACGATCCGGACCATGCCGTCGTAGAGCGAGCGGACCTCGGCCTCCCACTCGACGCGCTGCTCGGGCGTCATCTCGTAGCTGCCGTTCATCTGGAGGAACTCCTCCGGGATGCCGTCGACGACGTCGAGCTCGGCGCGTCCCCGGATGAGCAGGATCTTCGGCGGGTGCACCTCGGTGTCGATCGTCAGCGCGACCTCGGGACGCCGCCGCAGGGACCGCAGCTTCGGGGCGTTCTTGGTGGTGCACAGGACGATCTCCGAGCCGTTCCAGGTGAACGCGATCGGGACGTTGCGGGGCGTGCCGTCGCTCGCGACGTAGGCCAGGCGGGTCAGGTCGCGGGCGAGCAGCTCCTGGCTGATCGGGCGGTTGATGATCTCGTCGATCTCGCGCTGTTCCATGGTGGTCGCTCCTGTCTCGGCGTCGTCGAGCGGGCCGTTCTCGGCTGCTCGTACCCCTGGGACGGAGCCGGTCCCGCGTTCTCGACATCCGCGGCTACAGGATTTCTCGATCCGGTTCCGGGGTGGACGCGCGGTCGGGCCGGGCTGCTTCTATCGCGGCCACCAGGTCCTCGACGCCACCGTCGAGGACCTCGTACATGCGCCGGCGGAACTTGATGTCGCCCAGGTTCTCGCGCTGGCCGGACAACCGCATCAAGTCGTCCTCCACGTCCATCGATGCCTCGTTGCCGTACACCACGGCCAGGGCCGTATAGCCCGCAGCCAGGTACGATTCGCCGCTCTTCTCGTATTGGCGGCCCAGTTTCCGGTACGCCTTCGCGACGGCGGCGCTGTCGCTCGGCCGTCCGTACCGGTTGGGGCCGAGGGTGCCGGGAAGGCAGTAGAAGATCATCAAAACGAGACCGCCGTACGGCACGAACGGCATGAGGAGCCAGACCGCGCTGCGGTCGGTGTCGTGGAGCCTGCGTGCCCCCGCGCTCAGCGTCGGCACGGCGAAGAGCAGCGGCCAGGCCACCATTATCGGCCAGAAATGGGAGATGGCGCCGATGAGGACGCAGAGCACCAAGAACATGGCGGAGGCCAGGACGAGGAACCAGAATTCGGAACGCGAGGCTCTTCCCGACCAGTCAAAAGCCCGGCGGAATCCGCGCTTGACCGCCATGTCCATGTTCATTGCTTCGTCCTCCGCCGCTCAAGGTGGAGGCATCGTAGGTTCGCTCCGCCGGGACCGGTCCCGGCCGCGGCGAACCTTCGCGGCGGCTAGTTCAGGAGCATGGTGACGATGTCGTCTATGACCGCCGGCGCCTCTCCGTCGGGCATGACTTCGGGGACGGCGTCCTCCGGGCCGCGGCGGAGATCGAGCCAGCCGAGGTAGGCGGCGTAGGCGATCACCGCACGGCGGCGCGCGGCGGTCGAATCCAGGCCGAGTTCCCGGTAGATCGCGGTGATGTAGCCGATGCGCTGGGCCGTGACCCGGCGCAGGACCGGCATGACGACGGGGTGGCGGGCGTGCGCCATGAGGGCGGGCTGGAGTCCGGGGACCGTCTCATCGCTGAAGGCGCCCCGCACCAGCCGCTCGAGCCGCTCGGCCGGGTTCTCGACCTGGTCCAAGTCCTTGATGACCCGTTCGGTGGACTCCTGTTCCCACTGCTCGAGTGCCGCTTTGAGCAGTGCGTCCCGGTCGGAGAAATGCCAGTAGAAGCTGCCGCGGGTCACGCCGAGTTCGCGGGCGAGGACGTCCACCTTGACGGCGCCGACACCGCCCTCGGCCAGCGCCAGCAGCGCCGCGCGCGTCCAGTCCCGGGGTGCGAGCCGATCCCTTGACATGTCCATACACTACTGTACGGTTACGGTCCATACAGCACTGTATGGACGCGAAGCAGGGGGCGTTCCGACCATGCCCATCTCCCCGACCAGCGGCGCGAGCGTCCGCGAGATCGCCGAAGAGCTGATGGCCCGCGACCGCTGGACGCCGGAACGGTTGGCGGCCCACCAGCGGGAACGGCTCGACGCGCTGGTCCGGCACGCGGTGACGAGGTCGCCCTACTACCGCCGGCTGCTGGGGGCCGCCGCCGCACACGGCGGCGATGGCGTGCGGCTGCAGGATCTCCCGACGTTGACCAAAGCGACCCTGATGGAGCACTTCGACGAGATCGTCACCGAGGGTCCGGTCCGGCGGGACGCCGCGGGGGCGCATCTCGCCGGCCCTCGTCCGGGACGGCCGTTCGGGCCGTACCGCGTGTTCGCCACCTCCGGGAGCACCGGCCGGCCGGGCATCTTCGTCTACTCCCAGGCGGAGTTCGCCGTCTGGACCGCCTCCCACCTGCGCATGTTGGCCGGCATGGGAATCAGGCCCGGCATGCGCGCCGTCGGCATCGGCGCCCCGAGCCCCGCGCATTTGTCACGGCAGATGATGGCGGAGGTGGCGGCGGGCCGTCGGGAAAGCGCGCCCGACCTGAGCGTGGCCACACCGATGCCGCGCATGGTGGCCGCCCTCAACGACTACCAGCCCGACGCGATCTCCACCTTCCCGAGCACGGCCGCGCTCCTGGCCGAGGAGCAACTCGCCGGACGGCTGCGCATCACCCCGGCCATGGTCGCCGTGGGCGCCGAAGTCCTCACCGAGGACATGCGCCGGCGTATCGGCGATGCCTGGGGCATCGAGCCACTGCAGGCCTACCTGACCGGGGAGGCGCCCCTGATCGCCTCGACGTGCGTCGGCGAAGAGGGGATGCGCCTCTGGGAGGACCTGCTCCTGGTGGAAGTGGTCGACGCCGGCTACCGGCCCGTCGCGCCGGGAGTGGCCGGGGACAAGGTGCTGATCACCAACCTCGTCAACCTGACCCAGCCGCTCATCCGTTACGAGCTGACCGACATGGTCACCCTGGCCCCCGGCCCCGGCGTTGCGGGCCACCCCTTCCGCCGGCTCTCGTCCGTCGAAGGCCGCAGCGACGACGTCATCACCCTGCCGACCCCGGGCGGAGGCGAGATCGCCATCCAACCGGTGCTGCTGCGAACACCGTTCACGGCCTTCCGCGAGGTGATGCAGTACCAGGTCGTCTACGACGGCAACGGACTGACCGGACGCATCGTGCTCCGCAAAGGCTCCCCGCCCGACACCCCCGACCGGCTCCGCACCGAGCTGACCCGCGAACTCCGCGAAGCCGGCGCCGTACCGCCCCCGATCACCATCACCCCCACCGCGCACATCGACCGCGAAGGCGGACACGCGGCCAAATTCAAACTCATCAGAAACAACCCCCGCTAACCCAGGCCGCACGGCGAACCCCGGCGCCGCGACCACGCCCGCCGGCCAGGGTGACCGTGGAACCCTCGGATCCCGCGCAGCCCCAGCAGTCCACCGGCTGCTGCTCGTGGTGGCCTGGACGGGCGCCACGGGCGCCACGGGCGCCGCTGCGCTGGCGCTCCGGGGGCGGGTTCAGTTCGCGGGGTTCGTCCGGACGGTGAGGTGCCGGATGAGCTGCACGTCGGTGAGCGGTCCCGTGGACGCGGCGAAGCCGAGCCTGACGGTGTCCGGGACCGGATCGGGCGCGCGGAATCGCAGCACCCGCTGGAAGCCGCGCCCGTCCTGGAAGTCGATGTCGACCGTCGCCATCGGCTCCTGCGAGGACGTCACGGCGACACGGACGGTCCTTTTCACCGGTTCCAGCAATTCTTCGGCCCGTTGGGGTGACGCACCGGAAGGCATTCTCTCCAGATCGCCGTGAAGCCGGCCAGGAAGCGTCGACGGCCAAAGGCCTGCGGTAGTCGCGTTCCCCGCCGTGGCGGCGAGCAGGCAGTAGCCGTCGTTCCCGGTGCCCGGGCCGCGGGCGCTCACGACATTCGGGCCGGGAGCGGGTCTCCGGAACTCCGTTCCGGCCGGAGAACGCCGCTCGCAGCCGTTTCCGCGCCTTTCCCCGTCGCCGAAGTAATCTCCCAGCACGTCGAGCCCGATACCGAGATATCCGCCGTTGACCCCGGGGACGAAACGGCCGTCGGTGCTGCCGTCCGGCACTTTCTGGGCGTAGCCGAGGCTTCCGCCGAACGCGCCCGGCGTGGTGAGCCGGGCGGCGCCGTCGGTGAGGAAGAACGAGATCCCGTCCGCCGGCGAACGCGTGGTGTTCCCGTACTGCCACTGCTCGAAGGTGACCTCCAGCCCCTCCCGGGCCGGGATCGGCGAGTCGAACAGCGCGGCGCCGGTCTCCTCGACGTGGGCGTCGGTGAGCTGCAGATATCCGTGTGTCGCGGCGTCGCCCGGGGGCACGGGGCCGGCCGGATCCCGGCGGCACCCTTCCAGGGGATGGTTCGTCGCCTCCGCCGGGGCCGCGCCGCGTGGCGCTCCCGTCAGGCAGGCCGACCCGTACCCGACGAAACGCGGGTCGGCGCGGGCGCCGGTGAACGGCTCGCCCACCAGCACCTCCCCCGGCTCCCGGTGCGTCACCGAACCGGCCCCGGCCGAGGCGGCGGCCGTCGTGGCCGCGGCGGCCGCGATCGCCGCGGCGACGCGAAGCGTCCTGTTTCCCATATCGCCGGTTCCCCCGCGCGAGTTCTCGCCGCCGCTCACCACCGCCATATGATCACGAATTCGCCCGGGAAGCCGCATATTGCCTTACTTATGGAGATAGGCAAGGCCGATCATGACGATAACGCGTGTCATCCCATCGGATGGTCACATAGTCGCATTCAGAGGTTGGAGGCGACCAGGCCCGCGAGGCAGACGGCGCCCAGCACCGAAGCCGCGCCCGCCGTCAGGTAGCGGACGAGCCGTCCCGGGCTGCGGCCGGCGAGCAGATACGTCAGCCCCAACGGCATGGGGACCAGGAAGAGCAGCCCAAGAGCGGGCAGGATCAGTGCGGACAGGCGGCCCTTGACGTCCGCGGGCCGCGCCCGCTCGCCGTCGGGCTGGAGCTGCGCCCGGAAGCTCTCACCCTCGTCCGACTCGGGAGGCAGCCCCACGGTGCGGGCGGCCGTGCCCCGGTCGTCGGGGACGAAGCGTCCGCGGCACTCGGTCTCCGTGTCCTCGCCCGAGCCGTGCTCGACGCAGCTCTCCACCGTCGCCGTGCCGGGCTCACCGGTGAGGCCGAACGCCAGCCGGGCGTCCGAGAGGCCGAAGAGCAGGGGGAGGAGGGCGACGGCGAGCCACACCACGATCGTGACAAGGGCGCCGGCAGGGCTCGTTCTCCGCTGTGACATGCGTGTCCTTCGTGCAAGGGGGAGCCCCGGCACTCGCTATGACGCACGCGGAAGCGATCTCGTTCGCACCCTGCCCGGCCTGTTCCCGTCCTGGCGTAGGAGACCGCCCGGGTCATCGCGGGGAACGGCGCGGCTTGATCGCGCGCGCCGTCCCGCGGCATCAGGCTTGGGCGGCCCGCCTCGGCAGCCTCCAGCCGGGGCGGGGGAAGTGGCACGTGTAGCCGTTCGGGTACTTCTGCAGGTAGTCCTGGTGCTCGGGCTCGGCTTCCCAGAAGTTGCCGGCGGCGGTCACCTCGGTGACGACCTTGCCCGGCCACAGGCCGGAGGCGTCGACGTCGGCGATCGTGTCCTCGGCGACCTTCCGCTGCTCGTCCGAGGTGTAGAAGATCGCGGAGCGGTAGCTCGTGCCGATGTCGTTGCCCTGCCGGTTCAGGGTCGTGGGGTCGTGGATCTGGAAGAAGAATTCGAGCAGCGCCCGGAAGTCGGTCTTGTCGGGGTCGTAGACGACCTCGATGGTCTCGGCGTGGGACCCGTGGTTGCGGTAGGTCGCGTTGGGCACGTCGCCGCCGCTGTAGCCGACCCGCGTGGAGACCACCCCGGGCTGCCGGCGGAACAGCTCTTCCATCCCCCAGAAACAGCCGCCGGCGAGCAGGGCCCTCTCGGTTGCCATGTTCTCTCCCTCGTGTCCTCCGTCGATGGTTACAGCGGGCGCCGCCCCGGCGTTATTCCATGCCGGCGGAGGGCGGCGGGCCGCCTAGCCGGAGCGCACGGACGACGCGGTCGGCGGGGTGAAGCTGCAGGGCATGCGCTTGTAGCCGTTGATGAACCCGGACATGAGCCGGTCGGGCTCTCCGGCGGTGATGTCCGGCAGGCGGTCGAACAGCTCGCGGAACATGACGGTGATCTCCCGCCGGGCCAGGTTGGCGCCCAGGCAGAAGTGCGGGCCGGGTCCGCCGAACCCGACGTGCGGATTCGGCGACCGGGTGATGTCGAAGCGGTCGGGGTCGGTGAAGACCGTCTCGTCGCGGTTGGCGGACCAGTAGAACAGGGTCACCCGCTCGCCCTTGCGGTAGGTGTGGCCGTTCATCTCGTGATCGCGGGTGAGGTTGCGGCGCATGAAGATGACGGGGCTGCTGAAGCGCACGATCTCCTCGACCGCCCCCGCGATGCGCCCGTCGAAGTCGGCCAGCAGCAGCTCCCGCTGCTCGGGATGCTCGGTGAACAGCCGCAGCCCGTGCGCGATCGCGTTGCGGGTGGTCTCGTTCCCCGCCACGACGAGCAGCAGGAAGAACGCGCCGAACTCGCGCGGGCTCAGCCGCTCGCCGTCGACGTTGGCGTTCACCAGCGCCGACGTCAGGTCCCCGGTGGGCGCCGCCCGGCGCTCGCGGCCGAGCCGGGCAGCCAGCCGGTGCAGCCGCCATCCCGCCGACGCCACCGTGCCCAGCATGCGGAGCGTCGGCAGCCGCCCCATCTTCGGGCCGCCCCCGCCGTACTCCATGGTGGCGCCGACGTACTCGGGGTCGCTGTAGCCGACGATGATGTTCGTCAGCTCCACCACGCGCCGGTGTTGGTGAGCGGGAATGCCCAGCATGTCGCAGATGACCTCGACCGGGAGCCGCGCCGCGGCCTGGGAGACGAAGTCGCCGCCGCCGGCCGCGATCAGCTCGTCCACGATCCGGGCGGCGCGCCGCGCGATGTCGTCCTCGGCCTTGGCGAGCATCTTGGGGCTGAACGCCCGGGAGACGATCCGGCGGATCTTGGCGTGCCGCGGGTCGTCCATGTCGATCATCGAGTTGAAGTACTTGTCCATCCAGCGGGGCATGTCCGCCGGGCTGGTCGCGCTGGGCTCGCTGCTGAAGATCTCCGGATGGCGGCTGGCCTCGGTGACGTCGGCGTGCCGGACCAGCGCCCAGGACCCCGGGCTCTGCGGGAGGAACGGCAGCTTGGGCAGGCTCAGGAACACCGGTTCCGGCCGGGCGCGCAGCTCCGCGAACGCCCGTGCCCGCTCGTCCAGCGGCCGGGCCCAGAACCGCAGATCGCTCGGGTCGATGTCCGCCGGTGCCGGTTGTGGGGGGTTCTCCGTCGCCACCGGCCTCACGCTCCCGTCTCGCCGCGACCATGATTTCTGGTGAGGCAGTTCACCAGAAATATTCGGTGTTCAGCGTCCCCAGATTCGCGGGCGGAGTCAAGGGATGCGGCACAATCGGGAACCGTGACGCCCCGGACACCTCGCGCGCGCCCCTACGGCGGCGTCCCCGCCGACCAGCGCCGGGCCCGCCGCCGGACCGCGCTGCTCGCGGCGGGCCTGCAGCTGCTGGGAACGCAGGGGCTGGCGGCGACCACCGTGCGGAAGGTCTGCGCCGAGGCCGGACTCAACGACCGCTACTTCTACGAGAGCTTCCCCGACCGGGACGCCCTGCTCCTCGCGGTCGTCGACGACCAGGTCGACCAGGGCACCGCCGTGATCCTCTCCGCCGCCCGCGAGGCGCCCCGCCACCCGCAGGCCCGCACCCGCGCCGTGGTGACGGCGGTGTTCGACTTCCTGACCACCGACCCGCGTCGCGCCCACATCCTCACCCGCGCGTTCCCCTCCTCTCCCCTGCTCCAGCAGCGGCGCGTCGAGATCGTCCGCAGCCTGGCCGCCATCTTCGCCGCGCAGGCCCACGCGACGCTGGACCACGTCCCCGTCTCCGGCACCGACCTGGAACTGACCGGCCTGACCCTCACCGCCGGCCTCTGGGACCTGTTCACCGCCTGGTTCCGCGGTGAACTGGACATCGACCGCGACCACCTCATCGACTACACGGTCGCCCTGGTCCTGACGACCACCGATCTGGCGGCTCCCCTCCACCACCGTCTCCACTGACCGGCGGAGGCCTGCGCCGGGTCGATTACCACCGGCTGATGAGCGGCGCGTCCGGGCCGTGCCGCCGCCAGGCCTCGGTGAGGCGGACGAGCCGCGCCGGCGCGGCGATCCCGCGCACGGTCGCGATCCTGCCGCCGGCGATGTCGAACGTCACCGCGCCGACGACCTGCTCGCCGACCACGAAGAGGATGGCGGGAGCGCCGTTGACGATCGCGTAGTGGACGGCGGGGGTGCCGCCTGCGAACCGCCGTTTCGCGGGCGTGGGCATGAAGCCGGCCCGCGCGACGGCGGCGATGCGCCGCGGCGTGTCGTACCGCAGCAGCCTCTCGGTCAGCCCGGCGCCGTCGGAGATCGCGGTGGCGTCGTCGGTGAGCAGCGCCACCAGCCGTTCGGTACGGCCCGAGGAGGCGGCGGCGAGGAACTCCTCGACGACCCTGCGCGCGGACGCCGGGTCGACCTCACCGCCGCGGCGCGCGGCGGTGATCCGGCGCCGCGCCCGGTGGAGGTGCTGCTGGCTCGCGGACTCGCTGATGCCGAGGATCTCCGCGATCTCGGCGTGGCCGTAGGAGAACGCCTCGCGCAGGACGTACACGGCCCGCTCATGGGGCGAAAGGCGCTCCATGAGCGTCAGCACGGCGAGCGAGACCGATTCGCGCTGCTCGAACGAGTCGGCCGGGCCGAGCATCGGGTCGCCGTCGAGGAGCGGTTCCGGCAGCCAGGCGCCGGCGGAGCGCTCGCGGCGGGCCCGCGCCGAGCGGAGCCGGTCGAGGCACAGGTTGGTGACGACCTTGGTCAGCCATGCCTCCGGCACCTTGATCCGCTGCCGGTCGGCGGCCTGCCAGTGCAGGAACGCGTCCTGCACGGCGTCCTCGGCGTCGGCGGCGGAGCCCAGCAGCCGGTAGGCCAGCGCGGCCAGCCGGTTCCGGCCGGCCTCGAACCGGCCGGTGTCGAAGCGATCCGCGGCCGCGCCCTCCACGGGGGCCACCCTATGAGGCGGCAACGCGACCGCCTTCCCTGCGCGCGACCGTCTTCCCTGCGGACGCGTCCGGCATGGCGGCCACGCGGTGCTTGCGCTTGGGCACGCCGAAGGTCGGGTGGGACGTGCCCCACAGCGACAGCTGGACGATGGCCGCCTTGATCCGCGCGGCCTTCCGTCCGCCGACGTACGTCGGCTTCGCCCGCCATTCGTCGTCGACCGTTTGCAGGATCCCGTCCCGCCGCCCGAGGCTGATGTGGTTGTAGCTGTAGGCCAGCTTGGTTTCGGCGACCTCGCGGCCGGTCAGCCGTCCCATGATCGCCTCGATGGCCTGCCGGCCGGTGTAGCCGGCCGAAGCGCACGACATGGGCAGCGGCCGCCCGTTGTCGGCGATGGCGTGGACGCTGTCGCCGATGGCGAAGACGTCCGGATGCGAGACGGACCGCATCGTGCGATCGACGACGATCCGCCCGTCCTCGGCGACCTCCAGCCCGCCCGCGGCGGCGATGGGATCGACCGTGAACCCGGCCGTGCACACGGTCGCGTCGGACGCCAGGGCGGTGCCGCCGGCGCACAGCACCCGCGTCGCTTCGACGGCCTCGACACGGGTGTTCTCCACGACCGTGACGCCCAGCCGGTCGCAGGCCCGCCGCAGGTGGGCGCGCGCTCCGGCGGAGAGCCGGGCGCCCAGCTCGCCGCGCGCGACCAGCGTCACCGACAGGCCCGGCCGGGATTCGGCGATCTCCGTGGCGGTCTCGATGCCGGTCAGCCCGTCGCCGACGACTACCACGCGCCCGCCTCCGTCCCGCCCCTCCAGGACGTCCAGGCGCTCGCGCAGGCGCAGCGCCGAGGGCCTGGCGGCGATGTCGAAGGCGTGCTCGGCCACGCCGGGGACGCCGCGGTCGGCGCCGTGGCTGCCGAGCGCGTACAGCAGCGTGTCGTAGCCGAGCTCGCCGCCGCCGTCGGCGTCGGCCACGGCGACGATCCGGCGCTCGGGGTCGACGGCGGTGACCCGGGCCACGCGCAGCCGTATCCCCGTGCCCGCGAACACGTCGGCGAGCTCCGGGGCCTCGATCTCCCGGCCGGCCGCCAGCTGGTGCAGCCGCAGCCGCTGGACGAAGTCCGGCACGGCGTTGACCACGGTGATCTCGACGTCCGCCGGGGACAGCCGCCGGGCCAGGATCCCGGCCACGTAGGCCCCGGCATAGCCGGCGCCGAGGACGACGATGCGATGCTTCATCTGACGCTCCCGTCGGTTCGCTTGCTCTCGGTGGCTTGAGCGGGACAGCTCCCCGATTGCTGACAGCGACCGCATGTGGCACCCGTCACACGGCTCGGCGACGGCCGGCGCAGGGGCCTCCGTCTCCTGCTCAGGCCGATACCGGCCTCGGCACCCGATCTTCGCGCCGTCCCGGCACGGCCGGCTTTATGATCTTCGTCGCCGGGCCGCCGGCGCGGAGAGGGACGGGATGTTCAGTGACGGCACCGCAGGATGAGCTGCAGATCGCGTACCGAAGCCGCACCGTGTGGTTCTGGTCCGCGGTCTGGCCGATCGCCCTCGCGCTGAGGTCGTTCCTCGGCTGGGACACCGCGGGGCCGCTGGACCTGTGGTTCCTCGGCATCGCACTCCTGGAGACCAACGCGGTCATGACCGCGCTGCGCGCCAGGCGCGGCCTGACCCTCACGGCCCGCGAGATCATCTGGCACAAGCACGAGATGCGCCTTTCGTGGGCCAACGTGACGGCGGTGGAGCAGAGCGCCCGCCGGGACGGCACGCGGCTGGTCGTCCGCGTCGGCGAGTCCGACCAGGCGCTGGAGGAGGTGGCGTTCCCGGCCCGCCTGGAGGTCCGCGCCGACCTTCGGCGGTTCGGCGCCCCGGTCGTGCTGCGCGCCGGAAGCCTGGCGCGCCCCGCGGCGGAGGTCGTCGAGATCGCCGAGCGGCTGCGGCGCGAGTACGAGCCGCCCACGGGGGCCATGAGGCTCTCGACCGGTGCCGCCTCACCGGAACGGGACCGGGCCCGGCGGTCCGCTCGTCTGTGGGTCAGGCTGGCGAGCGCCGGCTTCGGCGTGCTGCTGGCGGCCGTCATCGTCAGCATCACGGCGCCGGCCCCCGCCACGCGGCTCACCTTCGCCTTCAAATGGACCACCGGCCCGGGTTACATGGACCAGACCCTCATGATGAACAACTACGGGTCCACGGCGACGGCGCCGTCGCTGACGTTCGTTCCGCTCGACTGGTCGGGGCACGTGCTCCCCGGCGTCACGGTCCGGACCGCGTACGGAAGCGACCGCGGGCTGGTCGTCCTGCCGCCCCGCTCGACCGGCGCCGACGTGCTCGCCTTCGACGGGCCGGGCTTCCGGAACGTCGCCGACGTCCGGGTGACCGTGCGGCACCAGGAGCACTCCAAGCAACCGGCGCACGCCGCCGGAGAACTGCAGGCGCGCCGGTTGATGGACGGCGGGTACACGGAGGCCGGTCAGGACTTCGACACCGTGGTCGTGCACAACACCAACGGCGTCGCGGTCGCGGTACGGCTGGTGTGCATTCTCTGGGAGGACCCGCCTCCGGGCGCCGCCCAGCAGATGGTGCGCAGCCTCCCCATCGGCGGGCTGATCTCGATGGCTCCCTACGCCAAGATCCGGGTCCCGGTGCCCGAACCGGTCCGGAGCCTGGCCCGCGGCTGCGGAAGCGTCAAGGTCTACTACTCGCGCTCGACCGATCTGGTCAACGTGTAGGCCGCGTCGTCGTGGGTCAGAACATTCCGTGCGGGTGAAGCACGTCGTCGGGGACGGGTTGAACGACGTCCCAGTGCTCGACGATCTTTCCCGCGTCGACGCGGAAGAGGTCGACGGTGGCGAGGTCGCCCTGTGGGGCGGCCACGTGGGTGTGCACGGCGACCAGGTCGCCGTCCGCGAGGATGTGCTTGGCCGCCACGGTCGCGTCTCGCAGGTGGGCGCTGCCGGGCCCGCTCAAGAAGTCGGCGAACGCCTGGCGACCGGACTGGACGGCGGGGTCATGCGCCACGCGCGGGTTATGCGAGACGAATTCGTCGCCTAGCAGTTCGGTGAAGCCGCCGATGTCGCCCGCGCCGAACCGGGTCACGGCCTCCATGACGAGCAGCCGGTTCTGGTCGGTGCGTAGGGTCGATGCCATGTCACGCCTTTCGGGGTCGGTGATCCGCATGCACCCGGTGAGACGGATGCGGGCCCGGGGGGGGGGGGCGGGGGGGCCGCCCCCCCCCCGGCCGGGGTGGTTTGGTGGGG
>NZ_JBEZJL010000120.1:0-20956 GCF_040651755.1 Actinomadura sp. NPDC048394
GCCCGCCCCCTGCGGGGGGGCGGGCCCTTCAACGTCCAAGCGAACCCAGGGTGGCGAGCGAAGCGAGCCCACCCGCACCCGCGCAACAAGACCAGCAAGCAGGCGACCCACCGCAGAGCAGCAGATGATCGTCAGTAAGCCAGGGATGCGGCGACCGCCAGGTTGCGATCGCGTGCGAAGCCAGATTCGAGCGAAGCGAGAATCTGATCGCGCAGCGAGGCCCCCAGGGCCGAGCCGGAGCGATGCAGCGATCGCCCGCAGGGCCCGCCGAAGGAAGGCGCCCCAGCGCCTGACGCCAAGGGCCCTGCAATAAATACGAGGGCTTCCGCCACTCGGGGGCAATGGCGGAAGCCCTCGATAGGTCTTCGTGTGGGGCGTCTCAGGCGTTACGGGTTTCAACCGAATTTTTCTCACGAATCCGGCAGGCGCCTCGCGGGGCGGCGAAAGCGCAGGTCAGCCGGGTTTGGTCGTGCTGGTGGGGGTGGGGGTCCCGTCGACGACGCCGTGGTCGATCTGGACCTTGGGTTCGATCCAGGGGAACACGCCCCACCAGAGGACGGCGGCGAGGGCGGCGACGAGGGCGAGGGCGATGCCGGTCTTGGCGGGCCAGGTGCCGGGGAGATGGCGCCAGATCCAGGCGTACACGGGTGTCTCCTACCTTCCGGCGGCGGACGGGGCGCCGGGCGCGGCGCGGGGCACGGTGGACGCGAGCTCCCCGAAGATGATCATCCGTTTGGCGGCGGAGTACTTCGGGTGGCAGGTGGTGAGGGTGATCGTCCGGCCGGTGGGCCTGCGGCCGGGGTGGAAGGGGACGGGTGCGGTGACGTCGACCTCGGTGGGCTTGACGATCCGGCGGTCGGTGACCTTGTAGACGTACTGGTCGTCGCGGGTGTCGATGAGGATCTCGTCGCCGCGGTCGAGTTCGCCGAGCTTGTTGAAGGGGGCGGAGTAGGTGGTCCGGTGGCCGGAGACGACGAAGTTGCCGACCTGGCCGGGGAGGGCGGTGCCGGGGTAGTGGCCGGGTCCCTTGCGCAGGTCGGAGACGCTGACGCCCTCGATGATCACGTAGTGGTACGTCTTGCCGAACTTCGGGATGCGGATCATGGCGAGGCCGTTGCCGAGCCTGACCTTCTCGGTGGTGACCTTGGGCGCCTGCCAGGCTCTCATGAGCTGCTTGCCGAGCCTGTCCTGCTGGCCGCTGGTGTACTGGCCGGTGCCCCACAGCTCGTAGGTGACGAACAGCATCACGATGACGCCCGCGGTGATGCACAGCTCGCCGAGCCCACGGATGATCAACCGCACGCCGCGTCCCCCTCCCGAGGTTCAGTGGGCGCCCGGTGGCGCCTCCGTCGGCACCGTAGCGTGCTTCATGGTCACGTTGGCGGTGTAGGCGGGAAGCTTGGCGCGGGCGAGGGTGTGCACGGAGTAGCCGAGGCCGTAGGCGCGGACGTACTTGCGGTAGATCGCGATGTCGCGGGACGCGGCGAGGGCGGCGCGGAGGCGGGCGGGGTCGCCGGCGGCGGTGATCCGGAACGGCGGCGAGTACACGACGCCCTGGAGGATGAGGGTGTTGCCGACGCACCGGACGGCGCTGGTGGCGATCACGCGCTGGTCCATGATCTGCATGGCGCGGGCGCCGCCGGCCCAGAGCGCGTTCACGACGGCCTGGACGTCGCTCTGGTGGACGACGAGGTCGTCGGGGCGGACGCCGGTGGGGAGGCCGCCGGCCGGCTGCGGCGCGTCGTCCAGGGACACCCGGACGGCGGGGCCGGTGTAGGGGGTGAAGCCGGCGGCGGGGGCGAGCCGGTCGGCGTCGCCCTGGGCCTGCTTGACGCGGGCGTCGGTGCGTCCGGCGGCGCGGGAGAGGGCGTCGACGTCGCGGCGGAGCCGCCGGTAGCCGTCGCGTTCGCGGCGGTTGGCGCGCTGCTCGTCGCCGATGAGGTCGGTGACGCGGGTGCGGCCCTCGTCGCGCAGGCTGGTGCCGCGGGCCGTGCTCGCGCTCGCCGCGAACAGGGTCCCCGCGAGGAGCGTCAGAGCTGGGATGATGCTTCCCCACGCCGAACGCCGTACCCTCATCATCCAGAACTGCTCATCAGACAGTGCTCACCAGCGACTACGCTAACCGACAAACCACCCATGCGCGGTCCGGCGCTCCGGCCGCCGGGCGCTCGAGGAGAACGATCCCACCGTGGCCAAGTCCAAAGTGCGCAAGAAGGCCGTTTACACGCCCCCGCAGAAGTCGAAGGCGCCGGAGGTCAGCCCGCGCTGGCTGGTCCCGACGATGGTCGCGCTGTGGCTGATCGGACTGGCCTGGATCGCGGTCTTCTACGTGACGGCCAGCACCGGCACGAACGTGCCGTTCATGTCCGACCTGCACAACTGGAACCTGGGGATCGGCTTCGTGGCGATCATCCTGGGCGTGGTGCTGTCGACCCGCTGGCGCTGATCCGGTCGGGATACCCGCTTTCGCGGCGCACCAATCCACGAAAGTTATCCACAGGCTGGGGATCCCTGGCCCCGCCTTTCCCCAGGTTTTCCACAGGCCGGGTACCGAACGGTCTTCGAAGGCCGGGAGCCGTCCACGGAAGAGCCGCCCGCACCCCCGAGGGGCACGGGCGGCTTCCGCGCGCCCGGAGATCGTCCCGCGGCCCTCAGGTCAGTGCGAGCGTCTTTGCCGTCACCAGGGCCGCCAGGGCCACGAGCGTGACGACCGGCATCCCGAGGTGGAACAGCCGCCGCTGCGCCGCCGGCGCGTACGCGTACGCCAGCGCGATCAGCGCGCCGACGACGAGCCCGCCGACGTGCCCCTCCCAGGAGATCCCCTTCACCGAGAAGGTGATCACCAGGTTGATCACCAGCAGGAACACGATCGGGCCGGCGGGCGCGCCCAGCCGGCGGCCGATCACGAAGTACGCCCCGAACAGGCCGAAGATGGCCCCGGACGCCCCCACCGCCGCGCCGCTCGGGTCGACCAGGTACAGCAGCACCGAGCCGCCGAGCCCCGACAGCAGGTACAGCGCCAGGTAGCGCCACCGGCCGAGGACCTGCTCCAGCGCCGGTCCCACCGCGTACAGCGCCCACATGTTGAACAGGATGTGGGTGAAGCCCAGCGACCCCCCGCGCTCGTGCAGGAACATCGTCGTGACCAGCCGGTACCACTGCCCCCCGGCGACCCCGATGACCTCCCCGTCCGGCTGCACCCACCGGCCCAGCATCATGAAGTCGGTGACGACCCGCGTCGACGCCAGCTCGGCCAGGTACACCGCGATGCACAGGCCGATCAGCGAGTACGTGACGACCGGCATCGCCGACACCGGACCGCGCGCGCCCAGCGCCGTTCGCGGGGCGGCACTGCGCGCGCCGCGGTTGCCGTCGGCGACGCACTCGACGCACTGGTGCCCGACCGCCGCGTCCCGCATGCACTCCGGGCAGATGTAGCGGTCGCACCGCGTGCAGCGGACATAGCTCTCCCGCCCCGGGTGCCGGTAGCAGGTCGGCACCGAGGTCTCGGGCGCGGGACTTTGTTCTGTGCTCATCCGGTCTCCGTCGGGCCGTCGCCGGATATCGGCCGGCGCTGGGTCTCACCCAGGGAAACGACTAACGCCGCTCGATCGTCACCGATTCGATGACGACGTCGTTCACCGGGCGGTCCTGCCGGCCGGTCGGCACGTTGCTGATCGCGTCGACGACGTCGGTGCCCTCGATGACCTTGCCGAAGATGGTGTGCCGGCCGGTCAGGTGCTGCACCTGCCCGATGTTGTCGGTGGTGATGAAGAACTGCGAGCCGTTGGTGCCGGGCCCGGCGTTCGCCATCGCCAGCAGGTACGGCTTGTTGAACTTCAGGTCCGGGTGGAACTCGTCCTTGAACTTGTAGCCGGGGCCGCCGGTGCCGGTGCCCAGCGGGTCCCCGCCCTGGATCATGAAGCCGGGGATGACGCGGTGGAAGATCGTCCCGTTGTACAGCGGCGCCTCGGACTTCGCCCCGGTGCTCGGGTCGGTCCAGACGCGCTTGCCCTCCGCCAGCTCGGTGAAGTTCGCCACCGTCTCCGGCGCCTGCTCCGGGTACAGCTGGATCACGATCTTGCCGAGCGACGTGGTGAGCGTCGCGAAGGTCTCGTTGGCCACGCTGGCCGCCTCCTCGTGAAGTGGATCTGTGTGCGTTGCCTCGGGTCCCGGCCAGGCCCGGACCCGTCACGGTGCGTGATCGGTCGATCGCGCGCGACGGGTTTACCTTCCGGCACTCGGGAAGGCTGCCTGACAGGACCTCGCAAACAGGGAGGTTAGCGTGTCCCTAATGATTAGTATCCGCCGGAAGCCGCAGGACGAGATGCTCACGCGGCTCAGCCGCGTCCAGGAAGCGGCCCGCCAGGGCGCCGGACGCGCCCAGGAGGGCGCGTCCGCCATGGCGGAGCGGATGATGCCGGCCGCCCAGGACCAGCTGATGGTCGTGCGCGGCTGGAGCGCGCCGCGGCTGCGGATGGCCGCGCGGTACGTGGAGACCGGGCTCGCCCCGCGGGTGAGCGCGTTCCTCGGCGACGTCGCCCAGCGGGTGGAGCCGCCGAAGGCCAAGCCGCGGCGCGGCGCCATGATGGCGATGATGGGCATGGTGGCGGCCGCCGGGATGGCCGGCATCGTGCTGACCAAGCGCGACGCCATGCGCGACATGGCCGGAGGTTCCGGGGAGCACGGGGAGGCCGTGTCGGCCGACTCGATGACCGTCTCCGGTTCCGACGTCGACGGGCAGGTGCACTCGCCGCACTGACCGTCCGCGCCGTCCGCGCGAACGCGGGGCCCGTGCCGCTCGCCGGCCGGGCCCCGCGTCCTGCGGTGCCCGGGGTCCCGCCTGCGCCCCCCGCCTGCGCGGCGTCCTCGCGGGCTCGCGTTCCGCCGGTTGCTACCAACCGGTACGGTGAACGCCATGTCGCCGAATCCGCGCTCCATGGCGCAGCGTCTGGCCGGCCGGGCCAGGGACCGGGCCCGCCGCGGGCTGCACACGGCGGTGCACGCCGGCTGGCAGTGGATCCAGCGGCACGGCGAGATCACCCCGCACACGCCGGGCCGGCGCCGCTTCGCCTACCTCGGCGAGGGTGCCTGCATCGGCTTCCCGGTCGGCGCGATCTACGGCGAGCCGTGGATCTCGATCGGCGACCACACGCTCGTCGGCACGCACGTGACGATCTCGGCGGGCTTCGTCCCGGGCCTGGACCTCGGCCCGGACGTCATCGTGAAGATCGGCTCGAGCTGCTCGCTCGGCCGCGGCACGCACATCGTCGGGCACCAGTCCATCGAGATCGGCAACGACGTCTTCACGGGCCCGAACGTCTACATCACCGACCAGAACCACACCTACGGCGACGTCGCGATGCCGATCGGCCGGCAGTGGCCGGAGAACAACCCGGTGGTCATCGGCGACGGCTGCTGGATCGGCACCGGCGCGATCATCCTGCCGGGCACCCGGCTCGGCCGGAACGTCGCCGTCGCGGGCGGCGCGGTCGTCCGCGGCGAGTTCCCCGACCACGCGGTCATCGGCGGCGTCCCCGCCAAGGTGCTGCGCAGCTACGACGCGGAGAACGGCTGGCAGCCGCCGCTGCGCAACAGCCCGCTGATGTCGCTGGACGAGCTCGCCGCCCTCTCCGTGGACGGCCTGGAAGGCCTCCAGCTCCTCCAGGACAAGCTCCGCGAAGAAGCCGGCTGACACGAGCCCGCGCACCACAGCCTGCGCACCACAGCCTGCGCACGGAGAAGCCCCCGTCCTCGGCGGACGGGGGCTTCTGCGCGTTCGGGTCGGTCAGTTGTAGCGGGCGGCGCGGCGGTCTCCGCCGTCGCGGCGCTTGCCGCCGCCGCCGTAGGAGCGGCGGTTGCCGTGCGGGCCGCTCCCGGACCGGGGGCCGCCGCCGCGGCGCTCGCCACCGGCGTACGAGCCGCGGTGCTCGCCGTAGCCGCCGCCCTCGCGGCGCGGCTCGTACGAGCCCTCGCCGCGGCCCTCGGAGCGCTGCCCGCCGTCCTGCCGGTCGAACGAGCGCCCGCCGCGGCCGCCGCCGAAGCCGCGCCCGCCGCGGCGCCCGCCGCCCGGACGGCCCCGGCCGCCCTCGCGGCGCGGCCGCTCCGGGATCAGCGGCTCCTCGATCGGAATGCCCGACGGGACGCGCGCCCCGGTCAGCTTCACGAGCTCGGAGTCGCCGCTGCTCACCCGGACGCGCGGCGCGTTGATGCCAGCGCGGCGGGTCATCGCGGACGTGGACCGGACCTGGTGCGGCAGGACGAGCGTGACGACGGTGCCGCGCTCGCCGGCGCGGGCGGTGCGGCCCGCGCGGTGCATGTAGTCCTTGTGGTCGGCGGGCGGGTCGACGTGCATGACGAGCGACACGTCGTCGACGTGGATGCCGCGGGCGGCGACGTCCGTGGCGACCAGCACGCTGATCGAGCCCTCGCGGAACTCGGCGAGCGTGCGGGTGCGCAGGCCCTGGCTCTTGCCGCCGTGCAGGCCCGCCGCGCGGACGCCGACCTGGGTGAGCTGCTTGGCGAGCCGGTCGACGCCGTGCTTGGTGCGGGCGAACAGGATCGTCCGGCCCTCGCGGTTGGCGATCTCGGCGGTGATGGCGCCCTTGTCCTTGGGGGCCACCAGCAGCAGGTGGTGCTCCATCGTGTCGACGGACTCGTCGACCGGGCCGATCGCGTGCGTCACCGGGTCGTCCAGGTACCGCTTGACGAGGACGTCGACGTCCTTGTCGAGGGTCGCGGAGAACAGCAGCCGCTGCCCCCCGGGCTTGGCGGCGTCCAGGATGTCGGTGACGTCGGGCAGGAAGCCCATGTCGGCCATGTGGTCGGCCTCGTCCAGCACCGCGATCTCGATGTCGGACAGGTCGCAGGCGCCCTGCCGCATCAGGTCCTTGAGGCGGCCCGGGGTCGCGACGAGGACCTCGACGCCGCGGCGCAGCGCGTCGATCTGCTTGAACATCGACGTCTGGCCGATGACGGTCTTGAACTTCAGCCCGAGGCCGCGGCCGAGCGGCTCGAGGTTGGTCTGCACCTGCTGGGCGAGCTCGCGGGTCGGCACGAGGATGAGCGCGAGCGGGCGCTTCGGCGCGGCGCGGCGGCCCGACAGGCGGGCCAGCAGCGGCAGGCCGAAGGCGAGGGTCTTGCCGGAGCCCGTCTTACCGCGGCCGAGGACGTCGCGTCCCGCCATGACGTCGGGGATCGCGGCGGCCTGGATCGGGAACGGGGCCTCGATGCCCTGGCGGGCCAGGGCGGACACCAGCGCGGCCGGAAGGCCGAGCTCGGCGAAGGTGGGAACCCGCTCGTCGCCCTCGGTCACGCCCTCGGGCGCGGCCGGCAGGTCGGCGGACGGGTTCTGAGCAGCAGCAGCTGTGGTCACGCATTACCTTCCGAGAGGGGGGCACGTCTCGGGAGGCACCACGGTGTGATCGCCGGGTCGCGATCGGTGGGCTACAAGGACGAGCCTGGCGCCATCGGGGCGCCGAAGAATGATTCGTAGAGTCTAACGTCGGCCGGGTGCCTCCTTATGCCCCGTCCCGGGCGGAACATTCGCACCGAGCGGCTCAGCATGCGCAGGAGATGCCCGTGACGGGCGCCGTGAGGGGGTCCGGGGCGCGGCGGGTGACGGCACCGAAGCCGGTCGCGACGGGGTATCCCTCGCGCGCCCAGTACTCGAACCCGCCGATCATCTCCTTGACGGGAAGGCCGAGCTCCGCGAACGCCAGCGCGGCCTTCTGCGCGCCGTTGCAGCCGGGTCCCCAGCAGTAGACGACCACGGTCGCGCCCTCAGGGACCAACGCGGCGGCGCGCGCCGCGATTTCCGCGGTCGGCAGGTGAACGGCGCCGTCCACGTGGCCCTGCGCCCAGCTCTCGGCGCTGCGGCTGTCGACGACGACGATGCCGGGCGTCCCGGCGGCGAGGTCGGCGGCCACGTCGGAGGCGTCGGTCTCGAAGGCGAGGCGGGCGGCGAAGTGCCGGCGCGCCTCGTCGGGGCGGGCGGGGGGTACGGCGTTGACGGCGCTCATCGGCGGCTCCTTCTCCGTGCTGTTTTCCGTGCTGTCTCTTCTCCGTGTTGCCTCGATCCTCGCGTCCGAGGCGATGCGTCCGGGAGTGGCACGAATGCCGGATACCGATAACATCGCGCCATGGACGTCGCCGCCCCCGCCCGCCGGCACACCGTGTCGGTGCTGGTGTTCGACGGCATGGCGCCGTTCGAGCTCGGCTCCGTCGTCGAGGTGTTCGGCCTGCCCCGCCCCGAGCTCGACGTCCCCTGGTACGACCTGCGGGTCTGCTCGCGGGAGCGCGGGCCGATGCGCGCCGTCGGCGGGTTCGCGGTGACCGCGGAGCACGGCCTCGACGCGTTCGCGTCCGCCGACACGGTGATCGTCGTCGCCGTCCCGGACGTCCGCGGCGACCCGCCGGCCGAGGTCGTCGCGGCGCTGCGGGCCGCGCACGCGCGCGGCGCCCGCGTCGTGTCGATCTGCTCCGGCGCGTTCGCGCTGGCCGCCGCCGGGCTCCTCGACGGCCGCGAGGCCACGACGCACTGGCGGTACGCCGACCTGCTGCAACGCCGCTACCCGGACGTCCGCGTGACCCCGGACGTGCTGTACGTCGACGGCGACGACGTGCTCACCGGCGCGGGCAGCGCCGCCGGGCTCGACATGTGCCTGCACCTCGTCCGCAAGGACCACGGCGCCCGCGTCGCCAACGCGGTCGCGCGCCGCCTGGTGATCCCGCCGCACCGGGAGGGCGGGCAGGCGCAGTTCGTCGAGGCCGCCGTCACCCCGCCCGCCGCGGACGACGCCGTCGCCCGCGCCATGCGGTGGGCGCTCGACCACCTCGCCGAGCCGATCACCGTCGCGCGGATGGCGCGGGAGGCGCACCTCGCGCCGCGCACCTTCATCCGGCATTTCAACCGGCAGACCGGGACAAGCCCGCTGCGCTGGGTCGTCACCCAGCGGATCATGGCCGCGCTGCCGCTGCTGGAGGACGGCACCGTGCCGATCGAGGAGATCGGCGCGGCGGTCGGCTTCGAGAGCCCGGTGACCTTCCGGCACCATTTCGGGCGCGCGATGCGCACGTCGCCGTCCGCCTACCGCCGCACGTTCCGCGCCACCGCCGCGTCCTGAGGCGTGCGCGGCGCCGGTGCCCCTTTGAGGGCGCGCATGAGGCGCGCATGAGGCGCGTATGAGGATCGCCACCTTCCGGTTCACCGCCGGCGACGCCGGGTAACGAGTCGTCGCGGAAGGAGACGATGTGCGACCGATGACCGGCACGGCGCGAGCGACGGCGACCACGACGGGGCGGCCGAAGCCCTGGCTGCGGATGTTCTGGGCGGGGCTCGCGCTGTGGGCCGCGTCCGTCCTGGTGACCGTGGTCACCGCGAACGCGAACCTGCTGCCGACGATCGTGCTGCTGGGCAGCTTCCTCGTCCCGGTGACGTTCGTCGTGTGGGCCTACGAGCACGGGACGTCCGGTGAGGTCACCGTCCCGCTGCTGTTCCGCGCGTTCGTCGTCGGCGGCGTCCTCGGCGTGTTGGGTGCGTCACTGCTGGAGCGGTACCTGCTGCACCCGTCGTTGTTCCGCTACTTCGGCGTCGGGTTCATCGAGGAGGCCGTGAAGGCCGCGGCGCTGCTCTTCGTCGCACGGCACCTCCGCGCGCGCACACTGCGGGACGGTCTCGTCCTCGGCGCCGCCGTCGGGTTCGGGTTCGCCGCGTTCGAGTCGGCCGGGTACGCGTTCAACGCGCTGTTCACCGTGCACGGCATCAGCGTCCGCTCGATGGTCGAGACGGAGATCCTGCGGGGCCTGCTGTCGCCGCTGGGCCACGGGCTGTGGACGGCGATCGCCGGGGGCGCGCTGTTCGCCGCGTCCCGCACGCACTGGCGCGTCACCGGGCCGGTCGTGCTGGCGTACGCCGGCGTGTCCGTCCTGCACGGGCTGTGGGACTCGATGCACGGCCTCGCGATCGCCCTGACCCTCTACCTGACCGGGACGCCCTGGCAGTTCCAGCTGCTGGACCACGGCTACCTGCCGCGCGCCACCGGCGCGCAGGACCACCTCATCACGATCCTGAACTGGACGGGCCTCGCCGTCGTCTCGGCCGTCGCGCTGCTGTGGCTGAACGCGCTGACGGACCGGTCGCGCGAGCGGCCGCGCCCGCCCACGGCCCGTCCCGAGGACTACCTGGAGTCCGGCTACCCGAAGCCGGGCCGCTAGTGGCGGACGACCGGGGCCTGCCGGTCGATCTCGCGGCCGATCACGAGGACCATCGCGTCGAACGCGTCCGCCCCGTACCGGGCGTGGACGGCGGGGTAGACGTTCTTGCGGGCCGCCTCCTTGAGCATCCAGCTCAGCTCCGCGTACGGCACCGGCCGTCCCGCCGCCAGCTCGTCGTGCGCCTGCCGGCTGACCCGGAGCAGCTCCGGGTGCGCGGCGGACTCGGACAGGATCATGCGCGTGGCGTCCCTCAGGTCCATGCGCGCGAGTCTAGGCGCGCGGGTTCGCGAGCGGAGCACGGGTTCGCGAGCGGGGCGGCGTCCGCGCGGGCCGGACGGTTTGGCACTTCTTGTCCCTTCCTGGGCGCCGGGGTCCTGGTTAGCATCGCGCTGCCCGCTCAACGGAGAGGACCCCCCGCCATGCACAGGCGCCTCCTCGGCGTGCTCGCCGCCGCCTTCCTCGGCACGGCGACGCTGACCGCCGCCGCGTCCACCGCGTCCGCCGCTCCCGCTCCCCCCACACCCGCACCCGCCACGACGGCCGTCGACTTCACCGGCATCGTCGCGCTCAGCAACTGCTCCGGCTCCCTCGTCCGCACCCCGGGCGCCGCCGACGCCGATCCCGCGCTCGTGCTGACCAACGGGCACTGCTACGAGGGCGGCATGCCGAGCGCCGGACAGGTCATCACCAACCGGGCGTCCAGCCGGACGTTCACGCTCCTGAACTCCAGCGGGCAAGGAACGCTCGGCACCCTGCGCGCGACGCGGATGCTGTACTCCACGATGACCGACACCGACGTCACCCTCTACAAGCTGAACACCACCTACGCCGCGATCCGGCAGAGGTACGGCACGCCCGCCCTGCAGCTGTCGCTCGACCATCCGGCGGCCGGCACCGACCTGCGCGTCGTCTCCGGTTACTGGCGCCGGATGTACTCGTGCGGCCTCGACGGGTTCGCCTACCGGCTCCGCGAGGACCAGTGGACCTGGAAAGACTCGGTCCGCTACACGTCCGCGTGCGACGTCATCGGCGGCACCTCCGGATCCCCGGTGATCGACGCGGGCTCCGGCAAGGTCATCGCGATCAACAACACCATCAACGAGAACGGCGAGCGCTGCACGCTCGACAACCCGTGCGAGGTGGACGAGTCGGGCAACGTCACGGTGCGCCCGCACATCGGCTACGCGCAGGAGACGTACGGCCTCGCCGCCTGCATCGCGCCGGGCAGCGTCCTGGACTTCGGCCGGTCCGGCTGCACCGTCCCGCACGCCCGCCAGGCCCGGTGACCCGCCGCTGACCTTCTGCTCTACGAGCCCGCGGCCTCGGCGGAGGCCGCGGGCTCGACGTCTGCGCGCGCCCGTGTGAGCGACATTACGACGACCTGTAGTACTACAGGCCGTAGTATTTCCCACAGGACGTAGTACTACAGCTTATAGTAGATGAGCCGGAGAGGCGCGCGCCCATGGACTCGGTCGACATCGCACGGTGGCAGTTCGGGATCACCACCGTCTACCACTTCCTGTTCGTCCCGCTCACGATCGGGCTGTCCGCGCTCGTCGCGGGCCTGGAGACGGCGTGGCTGCGCACCGGCGGGACGCGCTACCTGCGGGCGACCAAGTTCTGGGGCAAGCTCTTCCTGATCAACTTCGCGATGGGCATCGTCACCGGCATCGTGCAGGAGTTCCAGTTCGGCATGAACTGGAGCGACTACTCCCGCTTCGTCGGCGACATCTTCGGCGCCCCGCTCGCCATCGAGGGCCTCCTCGCGTTCTTCGTCGAGTCGACCTTCCTCGGCCTGTGGATCTTCGGCTGGGACAAGCTCAACGCCAGGCTGCACAACGCCTGCATCTGGCTCGTCCACATCGGCACCCTGCTGTCGGCGTACTTCATCCTCGCCGCCAACTCCTGGATGCAGCACCCCGTCGGCTACCGCGTCGACCACGCGACCGGACGCGCCCGCCTCACCGACTTCTGGGCCGTCCTCACCAACTCCACGCAGCTCGTCTCGTTCCCGCACACCATCACCGCGGCGTTCGTCACCGGCGGCCTGTTCATGGCGGGCGTCAGCGCCTGGCACCTCGCCCGCCGCAAGAACATCGAGGTCTTCCGCCCGTCACTGAAGGTCGCGCTCGCCGTCACCGCCGTCGCGTCGATCGGCGTCGCCATCACCGGGGACCTCCAGGGCAAGGTCATGACCGAGCAGCAGCCGATGAAGATGGCCGCCGCCGAGGCCCTCTACGAGACCGAGCAGCCCGCGTCGTTCTCCGTCCTCACGATCGGCACGCCGGACGGCCACAAGGAGGTCTTCGGGATCAAGGTGCCGCGCGTGCTGTCGTTCCTCGCCACCGGCAGCTTCGACGGCGAGGTCAAGGGGATCAACGACGTCCAGGCCGCCGAGGAGGCCCGGTTCGGGCCCGGCAACTACCGGCCCGTCGTCCCCGTCGCGTACTGGAACTTCCGCGTCATGGTCGGGGTCGGGATGCTCACCGCGCTCGTCTCGCTCGCCGGGCTGTGGCTGCTGCGGCGCGGACGGCTGCCGTCCAGCCCCTGGGTGTACCGGATCGGCGTGCTGTCGCTGACGCTGCCCTTCATCGGCAACTCCGCCGGCTGGATCTTCACCGAGACCGGACGGCAGCCCTGGTCGGTGTTCGGCGTGCTGAAGACGTCCGCGAGCGTCTCGCCCGGGGTGTCGCCGACGTCGATGCTCATCTCCGTCGCGTCGCTGACCGCGCTGTACGGCGTCCTGCTCGTGATCGAGGTCGGGCTGATGCTCCGGTACGCCAAGGCCGGGCCGCCCACCGAGGACGAGGTGCTGCCCCCGCCCCCGTCCGACGACGACTCCGACGAGGACGCCGAGCGCGCGCTCGCGTTCGCCTACTGAGCTCGCCTACTGAGTTCGCCTACTGAGTTCGCTACCGAGGGAGCCCGGCCATGGAACTCACCACCGTCTGGTTCGTCATCATCGCCTTCCTGTGGACGAGCTACTTCTTCCTGGAGGGATTCGACTTCGGCGTCGGGATGCTGCTGCCCGTCCTCGGCCGCGACGACGTCGAGCGCCGCGTCGTCATCAACACCATCGGGCCCGTCTGGGACGGCAACGAGGTGTGGTTCATCGTCGCCGGCGCCGCCACGTTCGCCGCGTTCCCCGAGTGGTACGCCACCCTGTTCAGCGGCTTCTACCTGCCGCTGCTCGCGATCCTGCTCGCGCTGATCCTGCGCGGCGTCGCGTTCGAGTACCGCGGCAAGCGCGACGACGCGCGGTGGCGCGCCCGCTGGGACCGGGCGATCTTCTGGGGCAGCCTCGTGCCCGCGTTCCTGTGGGGCGTCGCGTTCTCCAACATCGTCCGGGGCGTGCCGCTGGACGCCTCGCACGACTACGCGGGCACGCTGCTCGACCTGCTCAACCCGTACGCGCTGCTCGGCGGGCTCGCGACGACGGCCCTGTTCGTCCTGCACGGCGCGGTGTTCCTGGCGCTGAAGACGTCCGGCGAGATCCGGTTCCGGGCGCGGCGCGTCGCCGGCATCGCGGTGGTGGGCGCGATCGCCGCCGGCGGGAGCTTCCTGCTGATCACGCAGCTCCAGCACGGCAAGCCGGTGACCTGGCTGACCGCCGGGGGCGCCGCCGCCGGGCTGCTCGTCGCCGCCGTCGCGAACCGGCGCGGGCGCGAGGGCTGGGCGTTCGTCGGCACCGGCGCCGCCATCGTGCTCGCCGTCGCCACCCTGTTCACCGCGCTGTTCCCGGACGTCCTGCCCTCGACGCTCGCCTCCGGCGGCCTGACCACCGGCAACGCCGCGTCCAGCGACTACACCCTGAAGATCATGACCTGGGTGGCCGCCGCGTTCACCCCGATCGTGATGATCTACCAGGGGTGGACGTACTGGGTGTTCCGCAAGCGGATCGGCACCGCGCACATCCCCGCGGCGCCGAAGAAGAAGCCGGAGCCGGTGCGGTGAAGCCCCTCGACCCGCGGTTGCTGCGCTACGCCCGGACGACCCGGATCTTCCTGCTGGCGTCCGTGGCGCTCGGCACCGCCACCGCCGCACTGATCATCGCGCAGGCGACGCTGCTCGCCGACATGCTCACCCGCGCCTTCCTCGGCGGCGCCTCGCTCCGCGACCTGCGCACCCCGATGCTGCTCCTGCTCGGCGTCGTCCTCGGCCGGGCGCTGGTCGCCTGGCTGCAGGAGGTCGCGGCGCACCGCTCGTCCGCCGCGGTGAAGTCGCAGCTGCGCGGCCGGCTGCTCGCCCACGCGATGGCGCTCGGGCCGCGCTGGCTGTCCGGCGAGCGCAGCGGCGAGCTCGCCGCCCTCGCCACCCGCGGCGTCGACGCGCTCGACGACTACTTCTCCCGCTACCTGCCGCAGCTCGTCCTCGCGGTGATCGTCCCGGCGGCCGTCGGGTTCCGGATCCTGCTCGGCGACTGGCCGTCCGCCGTCACGATCGCCGCGACGCTGCCGCTCATCCCCGTGTTCGCGATCCTCGTCGGGCTCACCACGCAGCGGAAGATGGACCGGCAGTGGCGGACGCTGTCCGTCCTCGCCGCGCACTTCCTCGACGTCGTCGCCGGCCTGCCCACGCTGAAGATCTTCGGCCGGGCGCGGGCGCAGGCGGACCGGATCCGCGAGGTCACCGACCGGCACCGGCGCGCGACCATGGCGACGCTGCGGGTCGCGTTCCTGTCCGCGCTCGTGCTGGAGCTGCTGTCGACGCTGTCGGTCGCGCTCGTCGCCGTGTCGATCGGGCTGCGGCTCGTCGACGGCGGGCTCGGGCTGGAGACGGCGCTGCTCGTCCTGGTCCTGGCGCCGGAGGCGTACCTGCCGCTGCGGCAGGTCGGCGCGCAGTACCACGCGAGCGTCGAGGGCCTCACCGCCGCGTCGCGGATCTTCGAGGTGCTGGAGACGCCGCTGCCCGCCACCGGGACCCGATCGGACGTTCCGGACCTTTCCCGCGCGACCCTCCGGCTGGACGGGGTCACGGTGACCTACCCGCGGGGCCCCGCGTTGGAGGACTTCTCGCTGACCGTCCACCCCGGCGAGACGGTCGCGCTGGTCGGGCCGAGCGGCGCCGGGAAGTCGACCGTGCTGTCGGTGCTGCTCGGGTTCGTCCGGCCGGACGCGGGCCGCGTCCTCGCCGACTGGGACGACCTCGGCGACTTCGCCCCGGACGCCTGGCGCGAGCGGATCGCGTGGGTCCCGCAGCGCCCCTACCTGTTCGCCGGGACGGTCGCCGACAACATCCGCCTCGGCCGCCCGGACGCGCCGGACGCCGACGTGCGGGCCGCCGCCGAGGCCGCGAACGCGCTGGAGTTCGTCTCCGCCCTGCCCGCGGGCTCCGACACGGTGCTCGGCGACCGGGGCGCCGGCCTGTCGGCGGGCCAGCGCCAGCGCATCGCCCTCGCCCGCGCGTTCCTCCGCGACGCGCCGCTCCTGCTCCTCGACGAACCCACCTCCAACCTCGACGGCGAAAGCGAGGCCGCGGTGATCGACGCCGTCGAACGGCTCAGGACCGGCCGGACCGTCCTGCTCGTCGCGCACCGCCCGGCCCTGGCCGCCCTGGCCGACCGCGTCGTCGCCGTCGAACCCGTGGCGGTGGCGGCATGATCCTCCGCCTCATCCGGCTCGCCCGGCCCGCGCGCGCACGGCTGCTGCTCGCCGTCCTGTTCGGCGTCCTCGCCCTCGGCAGCGGCGTCGGCCTCATGGCGACGTCCGCATGGCTCATCTCCCGCGCCGCGCAGCACCCGCCCGTGCTGATGCTGATGGTCGCGATCGTGGCCGTCCGTGCGTTCGGCCTAGGGCGCGGCGTGTTCCGCTACGCCGAACGTCTCGTCGGCCATGACGCGACGTTCCGCATCCTGGCCGACCTGCGCGCGCGCGTGTACGAACGGCTGGAACGGCTCGCGCCCGGCGGACTTCCCGCATTCCGTGGCGGCGACCTGCTGAACCGCCTCGTCGCCGACGTCGACGCCGTCCAGGACCTCTTCCTCCGCGTGCTCCTGCCCTGCACGGTCGCCGCGGTCGTCGGCGGCGCGTCCGTCGGGCTCGCGTGGGCGCTGCTGCCATCGGCGGGCGTCATCCTGTTGCTCGCGCTGCTGGTGGCCGGGGTCGTCGCGCCGTGGCTGTCGTCCGCGATGGCGCGGCGGGCCGAACGCCGGACCACTGACCTGCGCGGCGAACTCACGTCCCACGTCGTCGACACCCTCCAGGGCGCCCCCGAGCTCATCGCCTACGGCGCCGCGCCCGCGCAGCTCGCCGAGGCCGCCCGGCTGGACAGCGACTTCACCCGCGCCTCCGCGCGCTCCGCCGCGTCCACCGGGCTCGGCGCGGCCGTCTCCGCCCTCGCCGGCGGGCTGGCCGTGTGGGGCGGCCTCGCCGTCGGGGTGCCCGCCGTCCGGTCGGGCGCGCTCGACGGGGTGCTGCTCGCGGTGATCGTCCTGCTGCCGCTCGCCGCGTTCGAGGTCGTCGCCGGCCTGCCCGTCGCCGCGCAGTACCTGGAACGGGTCCGCCGCTCGGCCGCGCGGATCTTCGCCGTCCTCGACGCTCCCGTGCCGGTCGAGGACCCGGCCGCGCCGTCGCCGCTCCCCGCCGCGCCCTACACGCTCGAGATCCAGAACCTCCGGGCGCGCTGGACGCCCACCGGCCCCGACGCCCTCGACGGCATCTCCCTGAACCTCGCGCCCGGCCGCCGCTGCGCGATCGTCGGACCGTCCGGCTCCGGCAAGACGACCCTGACCTCCGTCCTGCTCCGGTTCCTGGAACCCGCGTCCGGAACGGTGTCCCTCAACGGCACCGACCTGCGCGCGCTGACCGGCGACGACGTCCGGACCGTCATCGGCCTGTGCGCCCAGGACGCGCACCTGTTCGACTCCACGATCGGGGAGAACGTCCGGCTGGCCCGCCCCGCCGCCGCCGACGCCGAGATCCGCGACGCCCTCCGCCGCGCCCGCCTCCTCGACTGGGTCGACGCGCTGCCCCGCGGCCTCGACACCCGCGTCGGCGAGCACGGCGCGCAGGTGTCCGGCGGGCAGCGCCAGCGCATCGCCCTCGCCCGCGCCCTCCTCGCCGGCTTCCCGATCCTGCTGCTCGACGAGCCCGCCGAGCACCTCGACACCGCGACCGCCGACGAGCTCACCGCCGACCTCCTCACCGCCACCGAAGGCCGCACCACCCTGCTCGTCACCCACCGCCTCACCGGCCTGGACGCCGTCGACGAGATCATCGTCCTGTCCGGCGGGCGCGTCGCGGACCGCGGCACCCACGCCGACCTGGTCTCCCGTCCCGGCCTCTACCGCACCCTCTGGCGGCGCGAGACCGAGAACCCGGTCATCCCGCGACGCGGACCCCGGCCTCGGGAGACGCCTCTCCCGTGACCTCGGACGGCTCCCGGCGCCACGGCAGGAACGCGCACGCCCCGATGAGCAGCACCCCCGCCACCGCGATCGCCGGCCGCACACCCACGAACCCGCCCAGAACACCCCACACCGCCGTGAGCACGGCGATCGCGGTGCGCGAACTGACCGTCCACGCGGTCACCATCCGGGCCACCTTCCCGGCCTCGGCCAGCTCCAGCCGCCGCGTGGCGTAGATCGGGTTGAACACCCCCATGCAGGTGATGATCCCCAGCTCCATCGCCATCACCAGCAGCAGCGCGCCGAGCCCCGTCCCGACGAACGCGAGCCCGACCAGCCACAACGCCCGCCCGACCCCGAACACCAGCATGATCGTCCGCCGCCCGAACCGCTTGACGAGCGGCCGCGACGCCCGCGCGCCCGCGATCCCGCCGAGGCACGGCACGCCGAACGCCAGCCCGTACTCCAGCGGCGAGAACCCCAGGTCGTGCAGCATCAGATAGGTCAGCAGCGGAGCCGTCGCCATGATCAGCGACCCGGTGAGCACGCTGTTGGCGAACAGCAGCCGCAGCTCCCGCTCCGCCGCGATCACCCGCCACCCCTCGCCGATCTCCGCCCACCGCGACGCGCCCGCCGTCCGCACCGGCGGCTCCGCCTCCGGCGCCGCGATCCTCCCGATCCCCAGCGCCGACAGCACGTAGCTGACCGCGTCCAGCAGCACCGTCACCACCGGCCCCAGCACCCCGATCAGCGCCCCGCCCGCCGGCGGCCCGACCGCCGTCGACATCCACTGCACCGTCTCGAACCTGCCGTTGGCCTCCATCAGATGCCGCTGCGGCACCAGCTCCTTCAGATGCGCCCCGCTCGCCCCCCGGAACACGATGTCCGCCAGCGCGACGACCACCGCCACCACGAGCAGATGCACGTACGTCAACGCCCCGAAGGCGTACGCCGCCGGCACCGTCACCAGCACCGCGGACCGCACCAGATCCGCCCGGACCATCAACCGCCGCTTGTACTGGAACTCAATCCACGGCCCCAGCGGCACCGCCAGCAGCGCCGCCGCCGTCCCGCTCGCCGCCGCGATCATCGACACCCGCGCGGGCCCCACATGCAGCGCCAGCACCGCGATCAGCGGGAACGCGTCCAAGGCCAGCCACGTCCCCAGCGAGCTGACCGCGTACGCACGCCACAACCACGCGAAATCCCGTCCGAGCACGGCGCCCCCTTCTCCGCCGCCGATCCAACACCCGCCGCCACCGCCCCCACAAACAACCGCCCGACCCGACCCACAACCCGCAGTTGTGCCCTTGCGCTCCAGGTAGGGCACTTCTTCCGCAACAAGCGCGTCCCCGCCGTCGTCCCGGACGCCTCACCGACCGGCTGACGCCCCCAGCAACGGCCCTACGACCTCATAAAGGCACTCGGCCACCTCGGGCCGTTCACGAAGCGCGTCCTCCAGAAGGGCGCGCCAGCACCCCGCCTCTTTGTAATAGACGTCGCCGCGCTCCAACCGCAGACGCGTCTCCACCAACCGCACCTCGTACCCCTCCCCGAGGCACCGGCCGATCTCCCCGCACAACCACCAGCACAGATCGCTGCCCGCCGCCGACACCAGCACCCGCGCGGCATCGAACGCGACCCGCTGCGGACTGACGCCACCCACACCCCGAAGCTACGTTCGCCCCTTCCCCCTGTCGACCGCACCACCACCCGAAACCCCGCCCCGAACCGACCCGTAATGGGCCTGGACGCTCGCATATGGGGTCGAGCTTCTCAACGATGTTGGACGGCCGCGCCGCCCGGTTGACTCAAGGGCATCACGGAAACCGCACCGCCCGACACTAGGAGAAGCTGATGAAGTTCTCTTTCGCGGCCGCCTCGGCCACACTCTCGATCATCATGGCGGCCGGAATGGCCGGGACGTTCTTCGGCTTCTCCACCGGCGTCATGCCGGGACTGAACGGCTCGAAGCCGGCCTCGGCGATCGACGCCATGCAGACCATCAACCAGCGCATCCAGAACCCGCTGTTCGTCGGCATGTTCATGCTGCTGCCGGTGTTCGCCGCGGTCGCCGGCGTGCTGCTGATGACCAGGGACCAGAAGGCCGCCGGCATCCTTTTCCTGGCCGCGGCCGGCGTCTACGTCCTCGGCGCCCTGTTCCCCAGCTTCGCCGTCAACATCCCGATGAACAACGACCTGGACGGCGTGCACATCCCCAAGCACGCCGCCGACGCGGCCCGGATCTGGCAGGACTACTCCGGCCGCTGGACCGCCTGGAACACCGTCCGCACCGTCTTCAGCTGGATCAGCCTCCTGGCCATGGGCGCCGGCGCCTACCTGTGGGGCAAGAACAGCTGACCCCGAAACTCGCGGCCCGCGCTCCTCACCGAGCGCGGGCCGCACTCATTTCCCGACCACTCATTGCTTGTGGCACTTATCGCTGCGCCTGCTCGTAGAACGCTCGCACTCGTACGGCCAGCCCGTGCTCATCCAGCTCGACCACGTCCAGCACACGGTTACCGTTCTCGCGCCGATACAACAGGGCGTAGCCATCCGGGCTGGTCAACAACGCCTCCTCGGTGAACCGCAGATCCGGCGCGAGCTCCAGCCCCCGCTCGAAATGGCGACGCAACTCCGCCTTGCCCTGCAACCGGCCGTCCGCACGGCCCCAGCGGCTCACGACCGTCGACGCCGCGAAGTCGACGTCAGCGGAGTAGCACGCCATGATCGCGTCCAGATCGCGGGCTTCCCAACCCGCCAACCACTGATCCACATGCCCTTGCGCATCCATACCGCTCACTATCCCGACGAGCCCCCCGCCCGCGCGAAGGAATAACTGCGACCCTCTAAGGCGGAGATGACCCCACGGTCTAGGGTGGCTCCGCGTGACGGAAGTAGTGATTCGCTATGGGCGGGACGACGAGCTCCAGGCCGTCCTCGACTTCTGGAAGCTCGCCGGTGAAGGGACGGATCGGCGCGACTCGCCCCAGGGGTATTCGGCGCTGATCGACAGGGACCCGCAAGCCCTGCTGGTCGCGGAGATCGATGGACGGATGGTCGGCACGCTCATCGCCGGCTGGGACGGCTGGCGAGCGCACCTCTACCGGCTCGCGGTGCATCCCGACCACCGGCGGCAGGGCATCGCGCGAAAGCTGATCGAGCGGGCCGAGCTGCGCTTCCGCGAGTTCGGGGCGTTCCGGGCCGACGCCATGGTCCTGGACGACAACGAGCAGGCGCATCACGCTTGGCGCGCCGCGGGCTACCACCGACAGCCCCAATGGGGCCGCTGGGTAAAGCCGCTAACCTCGCGCTTTCATGGCGGATTGATTCCGGCTGGTCGTTGACATGAGAAAAGTGCTCCTGAACTGGGAGGATAGGGCTTGCTGAAGGTCC
>NZ_JBEZJL010000121.1:0-20906 GCF_040651755.1 Actinomadura sp. NPDC048394
CCTCTGCCCACCCACCCCGGACTGTCACGAGGCCGCTGGCACCTCACCCGGCTCGCCCGCCGCCTGCGCCGGTACGACTGGACGACCGAACTTCGCATCGACGGACCGCACCCGATGTTGCGCGTGTACGCCGACAACGCCCCGACGATCGGCGAAACCGTCTCCGTCGTCTGGGCCAACGGCGCTTGGTGGTACCAGTCCAGCACCGGTATTTGGCTGGCACGCTGCACACGCCCCCGCCTCGCCGCCGACAAGGTGACAGTCCTCCTTACGCCCCGGGTCGCTCTGGCGACGACCCGCTCCGAGGACGAGTGACCCGGACATGACCCGCCGCACGGCACCGGGCACCTACGCCCGCATCGCTAACGCCCTACGCCAACGCATCACAGACGGCACCTACGCCCCAGGGGGCCAACTCCCAGGCGAGGCCGCCCTCTGCGCCGAGTTCGGCGTCGCCCGCAACACCCTGCGGCGGGCCCTGTCCACCCTCGAAACCGACGGCCTCATCACAGCACGCCCCGGGGTAGGCCGATTCGTCCCTACCGCCAAACCGGCCGTGCACACCAGGTACGAGAACATCGCCACGGACCTACGGCGCCACATCAGGAGTGGCCACTACCGTCCAGGCGATCTACTGCCGAGCGAAGCCCAACTCGCTGAGCGCTACGGCGTATCCCGCCACACGGCCCGCCACGCCCTCACGGCTCTAGAGGAAGCCGGCCTCGTGACCTGTGTCCACGGCAAGGGACGCTACGTCAGCCAAGACGTCCCTAGATGATCCATCCGTGTCCGTGGACGTCCACACCGGTCCCCGTAGCGTCGAACCCATGAGGAAGAACAGCGCCGCATGGGCAAGCGAACTCGCGCGCAAGCATTTGGAGACCCCGCTCCCCCGCCGCTGGGCACACACCCAGGGCGTAGCGCGGCAAGCCCGCACACTCGGCACCCATCCTCGGCGACAAGGCCGACCTCCTAGAGGCCGCCGCATGGCTCCACGACATCGGCTACGCCCCCGACCTCGTAGACACCGGCTTCCCCCTAGACGGCGCCCGCTACCTCCGAGACCCCCACCACGCCGACGACCACCTGTACCGCCTGGTCGCCCACCACTCTTGCGCCCTCATCGAAGCACGCGAGCGTAACCTCGGCACCCTGCTCGGAGAGAGTTCGGAAACACAAGTCCTGCACTCAGCGAGCAACTTATCAACTGCGACATGACCACATCCCCAGAGGGCAAGGCTGTCAGCCTCGATGCCCGCCTCACTGAAATTCGTGAGCGGTACGGCCCTACGCATGTGGTCACACGCTTCACACAGCTGGCCGAGCGACACCTCGCCAACGCCGTACGAGCGGTTTACACGTCTACCCAGCTCAGAGACGTCTAGGTCTTAGAGGCCCAAGTTGCGCAACCGTCCAGCACGGTTCGTTGCGGGCTGTCCAGATTCCTTCCGTATGACCGACGGGCATCCGGTATGATGCCACACAAATCGAGTGGAGCGGACAGGAAGCCTAACGCCGATGCACCAAGGCGAATCGGAGATCATTGCCGCGAGCCTCGATATTGCTTGGTCGCAAATCGGAAATTCTTCTGGCGACCTAGATCTGCCCGACCCCATCGCTTACGCCGATATACGCGCAGACTGGCCAAACTATCGCAAAAGGCTATTGCGGCAAATATTTGAAGGGCGCACTTATCCTTCTCATATCGAAGTAGTCGATCTCCCCAAGGACCGACTTTCAGTGCGCCCTTTGGTAAGGCTGGACCTTGATCACCGGTTGACCTACGAGTCTGCCGTAATGGCCGTAGCACCACTTATTGACCATGTAATGCCGGATGCCGTGTATAGCTACCGTTGGCTACATGACTATTCTAGGGTGGACAATCCCACCTGGTCCTGGGTAGCAATGCAGCGAAACGCCCGAGAGATACATCAACTCAATCCCGACTTGCTCCTTGCCCGTACAGACGTCACTGCATTCTACGAAAATATCGAAATAGATATTCTAATCGATGACCTAGAAAGCATACATGCCCCTAAGTGGGCGGTCGAGACAATCCGCAACTTTCTTAATGCATTCAATGAACTCGGCAACGCGTGGGGTATCCCTCAAAGCTACGATGCATCCGGCATACTAGCGAACCTATACTTACTCCCGTTGGACGTAGAGTTACAACGCGCTGGCTTTACCCATCTTAGGTATTCTGATGACATCTACATCTTCGGTAGAGACTGGGTCTCTCTCCGTAAGCAGATACTTACTCTCAATAAGCTTCTTCGCCACCGCCACCTCACTCTCTCGGGCCCGAAAACAAAAATCATCGAGGGTGTCGACATCTTTGATGAGTTTGAAGATGCTGACAAGGATGCCATCAACTACTACATATTGCTAGGACACCCCGATGCAGTAAACGATGTTAAGGTGCTCTTTAATCAAACGGTTAGCGAGCCCCCCGTCCGTACTCGGGATCTTAAATTCTGCCTTACGCAACTGAAGTACGTCCGCGACGACTATGCGGTCAATTGGCTTCTTAACAATATGGATGAGGTTCCCCATATTTCCCGGGAGGCGCTTTCCTATCTAGAAATCTTCCAAACTGCAATTCCGCAGATCGGAGACGCCATAGTAGACCTCCTCGGCACAGGAGGGATCGCAATGTATCCCTACGCGCAGCAACATCTGTTGATTTCTATGATCAATCAACAGATCGACGGTCACTACGCTGAGGACGTGGTGTGGGAACTCCTGCTGGACAGAAATAAAGATAGCTTTGTTCGTGAATTTGCTGCTAGATATATCGGCCTATTCTCTTCTCGAGACAAGACTCGCACCCTTCGCCAGATATTTCAGGAGGAGTCAAACCCGAGAGTGCGACGGGCCCTACTGATTGCATGCTATGAGAGCGGCCAATGCCCAAATCGTTGGCTCGATATAGTTGCCGCGTCCGATCCTTTTCTATCTCACACGGCCAGGTACCTTAAAGGCCGTCCATCAGGGATACCAATACCTGCAACCGGAAAGAGATACGTTCAAATTGAGTGATGCGATAAAGAATATAATCACTGAGCTAGACAGGCTCTACGATGATGCGTCGTACTCCGCTCAGAGCTACTTTGAAGCGGCCAAATCGGCAGCTCTTTGGGGAAAAACTTTCATCCTTTTTCCTGCACTAGTAAGTTCGTTGTCCTCCTTTGTAATCGCGTTGGGATGGTCCAAGTCCTGGGGCACTCTCGGGGCCATTGCAGGAGCGGTAGCAGCGACCGCCGCCTTCTTGGGTTCTGATAAAAAGGCAAACTCGCACATAAACTCTGCAAGGAATTTTACCGATATCCGCCATGCAGCACGCCTAGAGATGAGTCTCGCCCAAGGCTCGACCGACGTAGGCCAGCTAGAGGAGAAGCTGCGGGCATTGAGGGCTGAATACTCGGCAGCAAATTCGGGCATCGAGCCCATTTCGAATCGCTTTTTCCGTCGGTCAGCGGGCGAGCCGCCAGGCGAGCCCGCTGGGCCGGGATCGCATCAGCAAGGATGAGTCATTTAACGACCGCCCCCGCATAGTTGGCAAGATAATCCCGAATGCGTTGAGCCATTGACTCATCCATCCGGAGGTCACCCAGTCCCGTCCTTGCAATCCATGTCACTTCAGAGGATTCGTCGCTTGTGCGCGAGTACCCGCCAACCACCCGCCCCTTCAAGAGCAGAGAGAATTTTTGACGCACCGGACGCAGCGAGCGACACGGACTCGATCGCGCGCAGGGGACGTGCGGTCGCCGTGACGCTCATCGCGGCCACGCAGCGCCCCACACAGAAGGCCATGGGCAAGGGTGCCGTCCGCTCGCAAATGGACGTCCGGGTGAGCTTCCGCGTCCGCGAACGCAAAGACGTCGACCTCATCCTTGGGCAAGGGATGCTCAACGCCGGATGGCACGCCCACACCCTCAACGCACCCGGCAAGTTCCTGCTGTCCGCACCCGAACACGACACGCCCCGACGAGGCCGCGCCTACCTGCTCACCGACGACGCCGTGAGCGAGGCCGCACAGCGACACGAGGCTCTGCGTCCCGTCCTGGACGAGGTCTCGCGGCGTGCCTTGGACGAGGCCAGTACGCCGCTTCTGCAGCCCGTTTCAGCGGCGTCCGTCCCGCTGAGGCCGTCCAGGGAAGACCGCGCCGAGAGCGTCCTGAGAGAGGCTCTGGACGGCGCGCCGGACGAAGGGCTTCCGATCGCGCACCTGCTCATGATCACCGAGATGAGCCGGCCCACCCTCTACCGGCGCCTCAACGAGATGGTGAAGACCGGCCGCGCCGTCCAGGTCGGGCGAGGCCGCTACAAGGCGTCCGACCACACTCCGTGATCGTCTCAACGTCTCGTCTCACGCGCGCGCCTGCATGTAAGGAGCCGAGAGACGCGAGTGAGACGAGACGGAGACGACCACCGTCCGCAACCAAGGAGATGATCACCGACCCACATCACGCACGCCCCTGGCACACCGCCTCGGGCGAGAGGAGGTGGTGACCGTGCAGGCGTACACCGTCGAACAAGTGGCCGAGATCCTCAACATCGGCCGAGACAAGGTCTACTTCCTGATCCGCACCGGCCAACTCCACAGCATCAAGATCGGCAAGCTGCGCCGCATCACTGACCGGCACATCGCCGAGTTCGTCACCTCCCTCGAAGAGGCCAACCGCTGACAACCGCCCGGAGGTCCGTCCGCACATGACCGCGAACGGACCTCCCCACATGAGGGACGTCTAGGGACGTCTTGAGTATGGTCAGTGGTGACCTCGACCGATACAAGGAAGGATCCGATTGGCGAAGATCCTCATCGGCAAGTACGAGGGGACGATCTACGAGGAGGGCGACGGATACACCGGCGCCACCTCGCTCGGGTTCGGCCCGGACGGCAAGCGCAAGCGGCTCAAGAGGAAGGGACGGACGAAAGCGGGTCGTCTACGTCCTCCGATCAGACCGGGACGGGGGCGACACCAAGACCAAGAAGAGCCGCCGGGGCATCGCCGTGGCGGACATGGCCGTTGACGCGCTCACGGCGCTGCGCAAGCGGCAGGCCGCAGAGAAGCTTGCAGCGGGCGACCTGTGGCAGGGACACAACCTCGTCTTCTGCCGAGAGAACGGAGCGCCCTACACGAGTGACGACGTCCTACGCCGCTTCCAGAGCCTCACACGCACTGCCGGCCTCGGCTCGAACTGGGTGCCGCGCGAGTTGCGGCACACGTTCGTGTCCATCATGAGTGACCAGGGCGTTGCTCTGGAGAAGATCAGCGATCTTGTGGGGCACTCCGGCACCCACACCACGCAGACCGTCTATCGGCACGAACTCCGGCCCGTCATCACCACGGGCGCCGAGAAGATGAACGCCATCTTCAACGAAGAGAAGTCCAGGTCAGCCTAGCCATTGGCTCCCGGCCGAACTCCCCTCGACGACGTCCGATCCCCTGAGCAGGCACGCAGCAAGATCATCGGGTGCACGTGCATTAGGTGGGTGGGGTTTTGGTTCGGTGATAAAGGGTGGGGTGGGAGTGTGCAGTTGAGACACATAACCGAGCGTGCCCGGTCGGCCATAATCCGTTCGTGCCCAGCAATGCCGCGCCCCCGCTGAACGAGGACTTCCGGCTGGTCGAGGGGCTCCGGGGGCAGCGGCCCGGGGCGGTCGGCCACGTCTACAACGTGTACGGGCCCGAGCTCGTCGAATACGCGGAGGGGCTGCTCGGCGACCACGGGCGGGCCGTGCAGGCGGTTCGGGCGGCGCTGCTCGCGCTGCGGGACAAGGGGGCGGACGTCCCGGACGCGGGAACGTTCCGGGACTGGCTGTACGAGGTCGTCCGCGACGAGTGCCGCAGGCCCGCGCGGGGACGCAGGCGGATCGCGGTGATCGGGGCGGCGGCCGCGGCGGTGCTGGCCGCCGGGCTGGTCGTGGCGTTCGAGTCGGGCGGGGACGCGAAGCCCGAGCCTGCGCGGCCCGAGGCGGCGCCGGCGACGCCGGAGGCGAGCCCGCCGCCGGTGACGGTCTCGCCGGCGCAGAAGGACGGGCAGAAGAAGAAGGACGAGAAGAAGGAGAAGCCCGCTGCCGGGAAGCCGGCCAAGCGCAGGCCGAGCGGCGGGGGTGGGGGCGGGGCCGGGCGGCTGGCGGTGAACGACGGCGGGTGCCACGGGCTCGGTGTCGCCGGTCTGCCGAGGTCGTGCCCGGTGCGGCTGACAGCGGTGGGCGGGACGGTCCGCTGGGCGGTGGCGTCGGTGCGGTCGCGGGGCGGGCGCGTCAGCGCGTCCGGCGGCGGGACGCTCAAGGCGGGGCGTTCGGCGACGGTGACCGTGGTGGTGCGGCCGACGGTGCTCTGCTACATCGGCGGGGGCGGCGGAGGGTCGGTGTCCTTCTCGCCGGGCGGGACGGCGACGATCTCCTACACCTGCTGGCGGCGCTAGAACATGGCGGGTAGCCCGGCTCCGACCAGGGAACGATTCCCGGACGGAGCCGCCGACGGCGCTCCGGAACCGAGGAGCTGGCATGGACCCACGGCCCGAGATCGACACGACCGTGCCGCATTCGGCACGGGTCTGGAACTTCCTGCTGGGCGGCACGGACAACTTTCCGGTCGACCGCCAGGCGGGCGAGCGGATCTTCCAGTCCTTTCCCGGGATGGTCGACATGGCGCGGCGCTCCCGGCAGATGCTGACGCGGGTGGTGCGGTTCCTGGCCGCCGAGGCGGGGATCCGGCAGTTCCTCGACATCGGCACGGGCCTGCCGACCATGGACAACACCCATGAGGTCGCGCAGCGGATCACGCCCGAGGCCCGCATCGTGTACGTCGACAACGACCCGCTGGTGCTCGTGCACGCCAAGGCGCTGCTGACCAGCCGGCCCGAGGGCGCCACCGACTACATCGAGGCCGACGTGCGCGACCCCGAGCCGATCCTGGCGCAGGCCGCGCGGACGCTGGACTTCGGGGAGCCCGTCGCGCTGATGCTGATGGGCATCCTCGGGCTCGTCCAGGACTACGACCAGGCCCGCGACGTGGTGCGGCGGCTGGTGGAGCCGCTGACGTCGGGCAGTTACGTGGCGGTGTACGACGGCACCAACGACGACCCGGCGTACATGGCGGCGATCGAGGCGTTCAACTCCGGGAGCGGCGCCGTCCCGTACACGCCGCGCAGCCCCGAGCAGATCGCCCGCTACCTCGACGGCCTGGACGTGCTGCCGCCCGGCGTCGTGCCGGTGACGCGGTGGCGTCCCGACCCGGGCCCCGAGGGGGAGCTGCCCAGCGTGGCGTGCGCCGGCGGCGTCGCGCGCAAGCCCTGACCTGCACGGCGCCGCCCTTACAGGGGTTTAACCCCGGTTCGTCCATGCTCCCGGTATGCGTGTGCTGATCGTGGAGGACGAGCGGGTGCTCGCGGACACGATCGCCGAGGGCCTGCGCGAGGAGGCCATGGCGGTCGACGTCGTGTACGACGGGGACGACGCGCTGGAGCGGGCGTCCTACACCGAGTACGACGTCGTCGTGCTCGACCGCGACCTGCCGACCGTGCACGGCGACGAGGTGTGCCGGGAGCTCGCCGAGCGGCGCGGCCCGGCGCGGATCCTGATGCTGACGGCGGCCGGGGACGTCGAGGACCGGGTGGACGGGCTGTCGCTCGGCGCCGACGACTACCTGCCGAAGCCGTTCGTGTTCGGCGAGCTGGTGGCGCGGGTGCGGGCGCTGTCGCGGCGGTCGGGGGCGCCGGTGCCGCCGGTGCTGGAGCGCCGCGGGATCCGGCTGGACCCGCACCGCCGGCGGGTGGCGCGGGACGGCCGGGAGCTGCGGCTGACGAACAAGGAGTTCGCCGTGCTGGAGGAGCTGCTGCGCGCCGAGGGCGGGGTGGTGAGCGCCGAGCGGCTGCTGGAGCGGGCGTGGGACGAGAACATCGATCCGTTCAGCAACATCGTCCGGGTGACGATGGCGACGCTGCGCCGCAAGCTGGGCGAGCCCGCGGTGATCGAGACGGTCACGGGGTCGGGGTACCGGCTGGAGGCGCGGTGAGCGTGCGGGAGCGGGTGCGGGTGCGGACGCCGCGGCTGAGCGTCCGGACGCGGCTGACGCTGGTGTACGGGTCGCTGTTCCTGGTGACGTCGGCGGTGCTGGTCGCGGTGATGTACGTGCTGACGGCGCGGACGCTGGACCAGCGGCTGCCGGAGCGGACGAGCGTGGATCCGCAGGTCGCCGCGAAGCTGCGGGTGCTGGTGGCGTCGAAGGACTTCAGCCAGATCCTGGCCGTGAAGGCGGAGGCGGACCGGCAGGTCGCGCAGCAGAAGCACGACGTGCTGGAGCGGCTGCTGCAGACGTCGCTGCTGACGATGGTGGTGCTCGGCGTCCTGGCGGTGGTGATCGGGTACCTGGTGGCGGGGCGGATGCTGCGCCCGCTGCACAAGGTGACGGCGACGGCGCGGCGGCTGTCGGAGAGCACGCTGCACGAGCGGATCGCGCTGGACGGCCCGCAGGACGAGATCAAGGATCTGGCGGACACGTTCGACCGGATGCTGGACCGGCTGCACCGGGCGTTCGACGCGCAGCGCCGGTTCGTCGCGAACGCCTCGCACGAGCTGCGCACCCCGCTGACGATCAACCGGACGGTGCTGGAGGTGGCGCTCGCCAGCCGGAGGAACCCGCCGGAGACCAAGGCGCTGGCGGACGTGCTGCTCGGCAACACCGAGCGGCACGAGCGGCTGATCGAGGGGCTGCTGCTGCTCGCGCGGTCGGAGCGGGAGCCGGCGTCCCGGACGCCGACGCCGCTGCCGGACGTGGTGCGCGGCGCGCTCCACGACCTGGACGGGCGCACCGGCGAGCTGGACGTGGAGGTGCGGCTGGCGCCGGCGGAGGTGGCGGGCGATCCGGTGCTGCTGGAGCGGTGCGCGATGAACCTGCTGGAGAACGCGGTGAAGTACAACGTGCGGGACGGCCGGGTGTGGGTGCGCACGGGGGTCCGGGACGGGGAGGCGTTCCTGCAGGTGGTGAACACGGGGCGGCCCGTCCCGGAGTACGAGGCGGCGCGGATCTTCGAGCCGTTCCGGCGGCTGCGGGCGGACCGGGTGGGGTCGGCGGACGGGGCGGGGCTGGGCCTGTCGATCGTGCGGGCGGTGGTGGGCGCGCACGGCGGGACGATCGAGACGGTGCCGCGGCGGGGCGGCGGGCTGTCGATCACGGTCCGGCTGCCCGCGGTCGCCCGCGAGGCCCTCGCCCCTGCGTGACCGCGGCGCCGCCGCGCGCGCGAGGCAGGCGCGCGCGAGGCAGGCGCGCGCGAGGCAGGCGCGCGCGAGGCAGGCGCGCGCGAGGCAGGCGCGCGCGAGGCAGGCGCGCGCGAGGCAGGACGGCGGGCGGCGGGGTCAGCCCGCGTTCTCGGCGGGGAGCGGCCACGGCGGGGGCTGCGGCCAGTCGACGCGGCCCTCGGGGCGGGTCTGCTCGGTGCCCGCGGTGAGCCAGCGGTGCACGACCTTGCCGGTGGCGTTGCGGGGCAGTTCGGGGATGAAGTGGACGTCGCGCGGCACCGCGTACCGGGCGACCTGCGCGTGCACGTACGCGCGGACGGCCTCGGCGTTGAGCCGGGCGCCGGGCCGCAGCACGATGAAGGCGGCCAGGCGCTGGCCCCAGTCGTCGTCCGGGACGCCGATCACGGCGGCCTCGTGGACCTCGGGCAGCCGCAGGATGGCGTCCTCGACGTCGCGCGGCACGACGTTCTCGCCGCCGGAGACGACCATGCCGTCGGCGCGTCCGTCCACGAACAGCAGGCCGCGGTGGTCGATGTGGCCGAGGTCGCCGGTGGCGAGCAGCCCGTCGCGGACCTGCATCGGCTCGCCGCCGGTGTACCCCTCGAAGAGCAGCTCGTTGGCGGCGAAGATCTCCCCGATGGTGGAGCGGCCGACGCGGCGGCCGTCGGCGCCGACGATGGCGAGCGAGGTGTTGCGCGGCGGGCGGCCGGCGGTGCGCGGGTCGATCCGCAGGTCGCGCGGGGTGGCGATGGACACCCAGGACGCCTCGGTGGAGCCGTAGACGTTGTAGAGCTTGTCGCCGAACGCGTCCATGAACCGGGTGGCGAGGTCGCCGGGCAGGGCGGCGCCGCTGAGCGCGGCGATCCGCAGCGAGGACGTGTCGTACAGCGCGCGGGTCTGCGGGGCGAGCTCCAGGATGCGCTGGAGCATGATGGGGACGGCGAACAGGACGGTGTCGCGGTGGGAGGCGATCGAGCGCAGCGCCTGCTCGGGGTCGAACCTGCGGTGCAGGACGATCGGGGCGCGCAGCGCCCACGCCATCTGGAGGGCGGCGTAGCCCCAGGTGTGGAACAGCGGCGCCTCGATGATCATGGTCTGCCGGGTGCGCAGCGGGATCCGGGAGGTCATCGAGGCGAGCGGCCACAGCCCGGGGCGGGGCGGGCGGCGGGCGCCCTTGGGGCGGCCGGTGGTGCCGGAGCTGAGCATGATCGTCCGGCTCTGGATCTGCGGCGGGCCGGGCGCGGTCTCGGGCGCGGGCACCGAGCGGATCACCTCGTCGATGCTCGGCCCGGTCTCGGCGGCGACCGGAGCACCGTGATCGGCGAGGCCCGGCGGGGACGGCGCGGGGGCGGGCGGCGCGGCGACGGGCGCGGCCAGCGGCGTCCCGGCGGCCGGGGCTCCGCCGGGCGGGCCGGGGCGGCGGTCGGCCCACAGGACGGTGCGGCGCAGCGCGATCGGCACGTTCGCCAGCAGCGGCGCGAACTCGGCGTCCGCGACGATCAGCGCGGGGCGCAGCTCGCCGAGCACGGCGCGGATCTGGCCCGTTCCGAAACCGGTGTTGAGCAGCACGACCTCGGCGCCGCGCCTGCTGCACGCGACGAGCGTCTCGACCATGCCGCGGTGGTTGCGGCACAGCACGCCGACGCGCGGGCGGGGGCCGTGCAGCGGCAGTCCGAGGGCGAGGCGGGTGGCGCGGTCGTCGAGCTCGCCGAAGGACAGGACGCCCTCGTCGTCGATGAGGGCGGGACGGGACGGCGAGTGCGCGGCCGCGGCGGCGAGGACGCCGGCGAGGCTGGTGCCCCAGCGGCGCAGCGCGCCGAGCTGGCGGCCGACGCGGCGGGGCCCGCCGGACAGCAGCAGTCCCGTGCGCAGCAGGAGGCCGGTGAGGTCGCGGACGTGCCCGATCCGCCGGCGCAGTCCCGGCCGGTATACGGGCCTCGCGTGCGTCACCGCGCCTCCTCCGGTGATTTCGGGCCACGTTACCCACGAGTCCCGGGGGCGAACAAGGGCACCGCCCGGTCAGTGGTTACTGACGAGTAGCCTTTGTGGTTACCAGCGAGTAGCATCGCCTCACCACCGACCGCCCATCCGCAGGGAGGACGACCCGTGCCTCGCACCGCACGCGACGTCGTGTTCGTCGACGGCGTACGCACGCCGTTCGGCAAGGCCGGCCCGAAGGGCCTGTACGCGCAGACCCGCGCCGACGACCTGGTCGTCCGCGCGATCCGCGAGCTGATGCGCCGCAACCCGTCCCTGCCGCCCGAGCGGGTGGACGAGGTCGCGATCGCCGCCACCACCCAGACCGGCGACCAGGGACTGACGATCGGCCGGTCCGCCGCCGTGCTCGCCGGGCTGCCGAAGAGCGTCCCGGGCTACGCCATCGACCGGATGTGCGCGGGCGCGATGACCGCCGTCACCACGACCGGCGCCGGCATCTCGTTCGGCTCGTACGACGTCGTGATCGCGGGCGGTGTCGAGCACATGGGCCGGCACCCGATGGGCGAGGGCGTCGACCCGAACCCGCGGTTCCTCGCCGACAAGCTCGTCGACCCGTCCGCGCTGGTCATGGGCTCGACCGCGGAGAACCTGCACGACCGGTTCCCGCAGATCACCAAGGAGCGCGCGGACGCCTACGCGGTGCGCAGCCAGCAGAAGGTCGCCGCCGCGTACGCCGCCGGGAAGATCCAGCCGGACCTGGTCCCGACCGCGATCCGCAGCGCCGAGCAGGGCTGGGGCCTCGCGACCGAGGACGAGCCGCCGCGTCCCGGCACCACGATGGACGACCTCGCCAAGCTCAAGACCCCGTTCCGCGTGCACGGCAACGTCACCGCCGGGAACGCGGCGGGCCTCAACGACGGCGCGACCGCGTGCCTGCTGGCCGCCGAGGATGTCGCCCGCGACCTCGGCCTCGCGCCGAAGATGCGGCTCATCGACTTCTCCTTCGCCGGCGTCGAGCCGGAGGTGATGGGCGTCGGGCCCGTCCCCGCCACCGAGAAGCTGCTCGCCCGCAACTCCCTGACCATGGACGACATCGGCCTCATCGAGATCAACGAGGCGTTCGCCGTGCAGGTGCTGGCGTTCCTGGAGCACTTCAAGATCGCCGACGACGACGCGCGGGTGAACCCGTGGGGCGGCGCGATCGCGCTCGGCCACCCGCTCGCCTCGTCCGGCGTCCGGCTGATGAACCAGCTGGCGCGGCTGTTCGAGGAGCGCACGGACGTCCGCTACGGCCTCACGACGATGTGCGTCGGCATGGGCATGGGCGGGACCGTCCTCTGGGAGAACGTGAGCTGGGAGGGCGCCAAGTGAGCAGCCTGGGAGAAGTATTCGCCGACGAGGTCGTCACGCACGCCTACGTCCGGGACGTGGCGCTGCCCTACGGCGCGGGCACGCTCGCGCTGATCACGCTCGACAACGGCCACGACCACACCAAGCCGAACACCTTCGGCCCGAACGGGCTCGCCGAGCTGGACGCGGCCATCGACCGGGTCGCCGCGCGGGACGACATCGTCGCCGTCGGCGTCACCGGCAAGCCGTTCATCTTCGCGGTCGGCGCCGACCTCAAGGGCGTCCCGCTGATCACGAGCCACGCGGACGCGCGGGCCATCGGCAAGCTCGGGCACGACGTGTTCCGGCGGCTCGGCGAGCTGGACGTCCCGTCGTTCGCCTACTACAACGGCGCGGCGATGGGCGGCGGCGTCGAGATCGGCCTGCACTGCACCTACCGGACGATCTCCGCGGGCGTCCCGGCGTTCGCGCTGCCGGAGGCGTTCCTCGGCCTGGTGCCCGGCTGGGGCGGCACGTACCTGCTGCCGAACCTGATCGGCGCGGAGAAGGCGCTGAAGGCCGTCATCGACAACCCGCTCGCGCAGAACCGGATGCTGAAGGGCCGGCAGGCCTACGAGCTGGGCATCGCCGACGCGATCTTCGACTCGGCGGACTTCCTGGAGGAGTCGCTCGCCTGGACGGCCCGCGTCCTCAACGGCGAGATCGCCGTGACCCGGCCCGAGGTCGACAAGGGCAAGGCGTGGGACGACGCGATCGCGATGGCCCGCTGGAACCTCGAAGGCAAGCTGCACGGCGCCGCGCCGTCCTTCACCCGCGCGCTCGACCTCGTCGCCGCCGCGAAGGACCGGAGCCGCGACGAGGGTTTCGCCGCCGAGGACGAGGCCCTGGCCGACCTCATCATGAGCGACGAGCTGCGCGCCGGGCTGTACGCGTTCGACCTCACCCAGAAGCGGGCGAAGCGCCCCGCGGGCGCGCCGGACACGTCCCTCGCCCGCAAGGTCACCAAGGTCGGCGTCGTCGGCGCGGGCCTGATGGCCTCGCAGCTCGCGCTGCTGTTCGCGCGCCGCCTGGAGGTCCCGGTCGTGCTGACCGACCTCGACCAGGAGCGCCTGGACAAGGGCGTCGGCTACGCGCACGGCGAGATCGACAAGCTGCTCGGCAAGGGCCGCGTCTCCCCCGACAAGGCCAACCGGCTGAAGGCGCTGATCACCGGCTCGCTGACCAAGGACGCGTTCGCGGACGCCGACTTCGTCATCGAGGCCGTGTTCGAGGAGATGTCGGTCAAGCGGAAGGTGTTTGCCGAGGTCGAGGAGCACGTCTCCGCCGACTGCGTGCTCGCGACGAACACCTCGTCCCTCTCCGTCACGGAGATGGCGGCGGAGCTGCGGCACCCCGAGCGGGTCGTCGGGTTCCACTTCTTCAACCCGGTCGCGGTGCTGCCGCTGCTGGAGATCGTCCGGGGCGAGCGGACCGACGACGCGGCGCTCGCCACCGCGTTCGCGACCGGCAGGGCGCTGAAGAAGTCGTGCGTGCTGGTCAAGGACGCGCCGGCGTTCGTGGTCAACCGGGTCCTGCTGCGGCTGCTCGCCGAGATCGTCCAGGCGGTCGACGAGGGCACGCCGATCGAGGTCGCCGAGCGCGCCGCCGCGCCGCTCGGCCTGCCGATGCCGCCGTTCGTGCTGATGGGGCTGGTCGGGCCGGCGATCGCGCTGCACGTCAACGAGACGCTGCACGCCGCGTTCCCGGACCGGTTCCCGCTGTCGGAGAACCTGGCGAAGATGGTCGCGGCCGGCAAGCGGGGCGTCTACCTGCCGGACTTCTCCCTCGACCCCGAGGTCGTGGCGATCTTCGGCGGCGGGACGCGCCCGTCCACCGAGGAGCAGGTGCTCGACCGGGCGCTCGCCGCGCTCGCCGACGAGATCCGGATCATGCTGGACGAGGGCGTCGTCGCGGGGCCCGAGGACATCGACCTGTGCATGATCCTCGGCGCGGGCTGGCCGTTCCACCTCGGCGGCATCACCCCGTACCTGGACAGGTCGGGCGTCGCGGAGAAGGCGACCGGCCGCCGCTTCCTCGCCCCCGGCGTGGCCTCGCTTCCGGCCTGAGCAGCGGGATCGTCCACCGCCCGTCCGCCACGGGCGGTGGACGATCATAAGCGGCGCGCATCCGGGCATAGGGGTGTCACAACGACGTGACGCCGAGGAGCCGACGAATGAACCTGCTGCGCACCAAGTCGGTCGAACAGTCGATCAAGGACACCGAGGAGCCCGGGCACCGGCTGCGCCGCGACCTGTCCGCGCTCGACCTCGTCGTCTTCGGGATCGGCGTCATCGTCGGCACGGGCATCTTCGTCCTCACCGGGCAGGTCGCCAAGGACAAGGCGGGCCCGGCGGTCGCGCTGTCGTTCATCTTCGCCGCCGTTGTGTGCGCGCTCGCAGCGCTCTGCTACGCCGAGTTCGCCTCCACCGTCCCGGTCGCGGGCTCCGCCTACACCTTCTCCTACGCCACCCTCGGCGAGTTCCCGGCCTGGATCATCGGCTGGGACCTCATCCTGGAGCTGGCGCTCGGCGCGGCGGTGGTGTCGGTCGGCTGGTCGGGGTACTTCGCCTCGCTGCTGGACAGCGCGGGCCTGCACCTGCCCGCCGCGATCCTCAACCCGCCCGGCAGCCACGGCGGCGTCGTGAACGTCCCGGCGATCGCGCTGGTGCTGGTGGTGACGGGGCTGCTCGTCCTCGGCGTGAAGATCTCCTCGCGGGTCAACGCCGTCGTCGTCGTGGTGAAGGTGTCCGTCGTCCTGCTGGTCATCGTGGCCGGGCTCTTCTTCGTCAAGGGCGAGAACTACCACCCGTTCATCCCGCCGTCGGAGCCGAACCCGTCGGTGAAGGGCGCGGCGGCGCCGCTGATGCAGGTGATCTTCGGGATCACCCCGGTCAGCTACGGCTGGCTCGGCATCTTCGCCGCGATCGCCATCGTGTTCTTCGCCTACATCGGCTTCGACATCGTCGCGACCGCCGCCGAGGAGGCCCGCCGCCCGCAGCGCGACCTGCCGATCGGCCTGATCGGCTCCCTCGTCGTCACCGCGCTGCTCTACGCGGCGGTGTCGACCGTCGTCGCCGGGATGCAGAACTACAAGAAGCTCTCCGACGCCGCGCCGCTCGCGGACGCGTTCAAGGCCGTCGGGCACTCCGCGTTCGCCACGATCATCGACGTCGGCGCCGTCGTCGGCCTCATCGCCGTGGTGCTCATCCTGCTGCTCGGGCAGAGCCGGGTGTTCTTCGCGATGAGCCGGGACGGGCTGCTCCCGCCGTGGCTGTCGGTCATCCACCCGCGGTTCGGCACCCCGTGGCTGTCGACGGTCATCATGGGCGGCATCGTCGCCGTGCTGGCCGGGTTCATCCCGCTGGCCAAGCTCGCCGAGCTGGTCAACATCGGCACGCTGTTCGCGTTCCTGCTGGTGTCGGTCGGCGTGCTGATCCTGCGGCGCACCCGCCCCGACCTGCCGCGCGCGTTCCGCACCCCGCTCGTCCCGGTGATCCCGATCCTGTCGGTGCTCGGCTGCCTCTTCGTCATGATCAACCTGCCGCTGGAGACCTGGTACCGGTTCCTGGCCTGGATGGCGATCGGCTCGATCATCTACTTCGCCTACGGGCGCCACCACAGCCGCGTCGGGCTCGCCGCCGCGTCCGGACGGTCCTGACCGGCGCGCCCGAAGGCCGTTGAAGGGTCTCGTGACCGGTGTCACGGTGTTCTTTTGCCGTGCGGGTCGGCACAATACGCGCATGGCATCCCCTGTGCTCGTCGCGGTGATCGGCTCCGGGCCCGCCGGCATCTACGCCGCCGAGGCCCTCGTGAAGCAGACCGACGGGAACGTCCGGGTGGACGTGTTCGACCGGCTGCCGACCCCGTACGGCCTGGTCCGCTACGGCGTCGCCCCCGACCACACGTCGATCAAGTCGATCGCCAACTACCTGCAGCGGGTACTGGAGAACCCGGCCGTGCGGTTCTTCGGCTGCATCGAGCTCGGCCGCGACCTCACCCGCGCCGACCTCCTCGACTGCTACGACGCCGTCATCTACTGCACCGGCGCGATGGTCGACCGGCACATGCGGATCCCCGGCGAGGAGCTGCCCGGCAGCATCGCCGCCACCGACTTCGTCAACTGGTACTGCGGGCACCCCGACGCCGCCGACCACTCCTTCGACCTGTCGGTCGAGGAGGTCGCCGTCATCGGCGTCGGCAACGTCGCCGTCGACGTCGTCCGGATCCTCGCCAAGACCGCCGACGAGCTGCGCTCCACCGACGTCCCCGAGCAGGTCATCGAGGCGCTGTCGAACAGCCGGGTCAGGCGCGTCCACATGATCGGGCGGCGCGGCCCCGCGCAGGCGAAGTTCACCACCAAGGAGGCCCGCGAACTGGGCGAGCTGCCCAACGCGAGCATCCACGTCAGCGCCGAGGACATGGACCTCGACCCCGCCAGCGCCGAGCTCGCCGAGAAGGACCGGCACGTCCGCGGCAACGTCAAGGTGCTGAACGGCTGGACGGGCGAGCCCGCCGCCGGCCGCGCCCGCCACATCGACGTCCGGTTCTGGCGCGCCCCCGCCGAGATCCTCGGCACCGACCGCGTCGAGGGCCTGAAGCTGGAGAAGACCGCGCTCGACGAGTCGGGACGCGTCACCGGCACCGGCGAGTTCGAGACGCTGCCGGTCGGGCTGGTGCTGCGCTCGGTCGGCTACCAGAGCGTCCCGCTCACGGGCGTCCCGTTCGACGAGCGGTCCTTCACCGTGCCGAACGACGGCGGCCGCATCCTCGCCGCGGACGGCTCCCCCGTCCCCCGCGAGTACGTCGCCGGGTGGATCAAGCGCGGCCCGTCCGGCGTCGTCGGCACCAACAAGTCCGACGCGGCGGAGACCGTCCGTAACCTCCTGGCGGACCTGGAGGGCACCGACACGGCGCCGAAGCGCACCGTCGAGGAGCTGCTCGAGGCGCGGGGGCTGCCCGTCGTCACCTACGCCGACTGGCTCAACCTCGACGCCGCCGAGATCGCCCTCGCCCGCAGCCTCGACCGCGGCGAACGCGTCAAGCTCGCCAGGTGGGAGGCGATGACGTCGGCCTGCCGCGGGGACGGGTAGCCGCCGCCCGGTGGTCCCCGCCTCCGGCCTGCGCCGCCGGGCCCGGGCAGGACCGATGAGACGGAAGAACCCGCCGGGAAACTAGTGACGAAAGCGTGCACGGAGCGCTACCGTGCGCGTGTGACCGTCGGTCCAGAACTGTACGGGTTCCCCCCTCCCGAGACGGTGCCAGACCTCAGGTGGCTCGGACCCGACTACGTCTCCGTGCTCGTGTACGACCTGACGCAGGGCCTGCTGCGCCAGGACCCGCGCACGTCCGTGATGGGCGTGCGGTGCGAGGGCGAGCCCCGGCTCGCCCCGTCCGTCGACCCGGCCGGCGTCATCCGCGCCCACGAGGCGTGCTTCCCGCTCCAGGTCTACGTGCAGGACGGCACCGGACGGCCCTGGCGGCTGCGCGGCCGGTGGACCTACTCCGGCCGCGAGCTCGGCACCCGCGCCGCGTCCATCACCCACTTCTGGCAGCTGCTGTCCGCCGAGGGCATCTGACGCGGCCCGGGCGCGGCGTCAGTCGGACGTGGCGGGCTCGTGCGCGTCCGTCGCGGTGACGCGGGCGACGGCCTCGGTGATGTCGCGGGCCAGGTCCTGGGGGGTGAGGCCGCAGTCGGCGAGGATCAGGTCGCGCTTGGCGTGGTCGAGGAACTCCTGCGGGATGCCGAAGGTGCGGACCGGGGTGTCGACGCCCTCGTCGCGCAGCAGGCGGGCCACGGCGTCGCCGACGGCGCCCACCCGGCCGTTGTCCTCCACCACGGCGACCATGCTGTGCGCGGCGGCCGCGGCCGGCAGCGCCGGGTCGAGGGGCTTGACGAAGCGCGGGTCGACGACGGTGGCGCCGATGCCCTGCGCGGCGAGGCGCTCGCCGACCTCGACCGCGGGCGTCGCCATCGCGCCGACCGCGACGATGAGCACGTCGGCGCCGTTGGCGCCCTGGTGGCGGGCCAGCACGTCCATCGCGCCGATGCGGTCGACGGCGTCCAGGTCGGCGGCCACGGCGCCCTTGGGGAAGCGCAGCGCGGTCGGGCCGTCGGACACCGCGAGGCACTCGCGCAGCAGCTCGGCGACGCGGGCGCCGTCGCGCGGGACGGCGATCCGCATGCCGGGCACGAGCTGGAGCAGCGACAGGTCCCACATGCCGTTGTGGGACGGCCCGTCGTCGCCGGTGACGCCGGCCCGGTCCAGGACGAACGTGACCGCCTGGCCGTGCAGCGCGACGTCCATCAACACCTGGTCGAACGCGCGGTTCAGGAACGTGGCGTAGACCGCGACGACCGGGTGCAGGCCGCCGAGGGCGAGCCCCGCGGCGGACGTCACCGCGTGCTGCTCGGCGATGCCGACGTCGTAGATCCGGTCCGGATAGGCGGCGGCGAAGTCGGCGAGCCCGACCGGGTGCAGCATCGCGGCGGTGATGCCCACCACGTCGCGGCGCTCCCGGCCGATCTTCACCATCTCCTCGCTGAACACGTCGGTCCAGATGCGGCCCTTGGGCTTCTGCACGCCGGTCTCGCGGTCGTACGGGCCCGGCGAGTGGAACTGCTCCTCCTCGTCGTTCTCCGCCGGCGAGTAGCCGTGGCCCTTGCGGGTGATGCAGTGCACGATCACCGGCCCGCCGAACGCGCGGGCCTTGCGCAGCGCGTGCTCGACGGCCTGCTCGTCGTGGCCGTCGATGGGGCCGACGTACTTGAGGCCGAGGTCCTCGAACATGGCCTGCGGCTGCAGGATGTCCTTGAGGCCCTTCTTGATCCCGTGCAGCGCCTCGTAGGCGACGTTCCCGACGACGGGCGCCCTCGGAACGGTCCTTTTGACGAGGTCGAGGGCCTGCTCGTAGGTCGGGGTGACGCGCAGGGCGGCCAGGTGGCTCGCCAGCCCGCCGATCGTCGGCGAGTAGGAGCGGCCGTTGTCGTTGACGACGATGATGACCTTGCGGTCCTTGCCCTCGGCGATGTTGTTGAGGGCCTCCCAGCACATGCCGCCGGTGAGCGCGCCGTCGCCGACGACGGGCACGACGACCCGGTCGCCCTCGCCGCGCAGCTCGAACGCCTTGGCCATGCCGTCGGCGTAGGACAGCGCGGTGGAGGCGTGCGAGTTCTCGATGACGTCGTGGTCGGACTCGGCCCGGCTGGGGTAGCCGGAGATGCCGCCGCGCCGCTTCAGCAGGGTGAAGTCGTGCCGGCCGGTGAGCAGCTTGTGCACGTAGGACTGGTGCCCGGTGTCCCAGAGGATCTTGTCGCGGGGCGAGTCGAACACCCGGTGCAGCGCGATGGTGAGCTCGACGACGCCGAGGTTGGGGCCGAGGTGGCCGCCGGTCTTGGCGACCGCGTCGATCAGGAAGTCGCGGATCTCGTCCGCGAGGCTCGACAGGTGCGCGGCGTCCAGTCGTTTGAGGTCGTCGGGACCCTTGATCGACTCCAGCAGGCTCACGCGTGTCAACTCCTCCGTCGGGGACCGGTTCCCCTGGCTCGGGCCGTTCCGAGTTTAATCCCGGTTCGCCCGCGACGCGCCGGAGGGGACCTGCCCGCCGGGTGTGAAACGACTGACCCCGGCGGGGCCGATGGGGTAGGAAAAGAGCATGGCCGTCGAAGAGATCGTACTGCTCAACGCGGATGACGAGGCGGTCGGAACCGCCCCCAAGGCCGCGAGTCACCATAGAGACACGCCGTACCACCTGGCCTTTTCCTGCTATGTGGTGGACACGGAGGGTCGCGTTCTGATCACTCGCCGCGCCCTGTCGAAGCGGACCTTCCCCGGCGTCTGGACGGGCAGCTGCTGCGGCCACCCCGGGCCGGGCGAGGGGCTCCGGGACGCCGTGCTGCGGCGATTGCAGGACGAGCTGGGCATCTCCGGCGTGTCCCTGACATCCGTCCTGCCGGCGTTCCAGTACCGGGCCGTCGCCGAGGACGGCACCCTCGAGAACGAGCGCTGCCCGGTGGTGCGCGCCGACGTCCCCGCGGGCACGCCCGTCCGCCGCAACCCCGCCGAGGTCGAGGACGCCGAGTGGTGGACGTGGCGGCAGTGCCTCGACCTCGCCGCGCGGCCGGAGGCCTCCCCGTGGTACCGGCTGCAGCTCGCCGAGCTGGCCCCGCTGGGCGAGCCGCACGACTGGCCCGACGCAGGCACCGCGACGCTCCCGCCCGCCCTCGGCTGGTAGCCGCGGGAGGCGGTCCGGAAGCCGCGTCCGCAGGACCATTCCGCCGGGGCCGGGGGCGCCGCCGCCCCCGGGCCCGGCCCCCGACCCCCGGGTG
>NZ_JBEZJL010000122.1:0-20777 GCF_040651755.1 Actinomadura sp. NPDC048394
CCCCACCCCACCACCGCCCGCCCGCTGCTGGACTTCGCCGTCTGAGCCCCGCCCCGCACGACACCGGCCCCCGCCGCATCATTGGTGATCCGGCGGGCGCCGTCGTTTTCCGGCCGCGGGGCGGCGTCAGCGGCCCCGGACGGCGAACGCCAGGAACTCGGTGACCTCCTGGGCGTCGAAGTTGTCGTCGGAGCACACCACGAGCGTCCGCTCCCCCGACCGCAGCTTCGGCCCCCAGCCCATCCCCTCCAGGTTCTGCGTCGGGGAGGCGTACCGGCCGAGGTCGGCGACCAGGTGCTTGCGGACCGGCCGGTATTTGCCGCCCTTCGCCAGGCTCCCCCGAGCCAGCACGTTCGTCGCGCCGCGGGTGTCGAACTCGTACAGCTTGACCTTGTAGCCGACGCCCTGCAGCCACGAGCGCTCCAGCGCCAGGTAGCGGTGGTCGTCGATCGCGAGGATCTCCGACACGCCGCTGTCGGCGACGCCGCCCGCCGGGACGGGCGCGGCCGGCAGCCGGTCGACCTGGTAGGCGTACTGCGCCCGCACCTTCCCGTGCCGGCTCCACGTCGTCAGCCTGGTCACGGCGCCGTGCCGGACGGTCGGAAGCGGCCCGTCCTCGTAGCGCGGGCCCTCGATCATCCCGGCGATGGTATGCGGCGCGATCGCCAGCGCCTCCATACCGAAGTTGCGGCGCGGCCCGTGGTGGCCGGTGGCGAGCCTCAGGTCCTCCGGCAGCGGGAGCAGGCCGCGGTAGCGGCCGTCGCGGCCCGCCCACTGGACGGTCAGCGGCGCGAGCGGCACCTGGTGCGTCTCGTCGGGCCGGTCGCCCTCGTTGCCCCACAGCACCCGGTGGGCATCCGGGTCGTAGCGGATCGACTCGGGGTCGACCGAGCGGGGCTTGCCGAACCCCGGGTACGGCTTGCCGTCCGGGCCGGTCAGCGTGTGCACGCCGGTGAGGGACACGCCGCCGAACCGGCCCGTGCGCGGGTCGATGTCGACGCGGCCGGTGTAGAAGCGGGCCGGGTCGTACCGCCACCGGTCGTCGGAGACCATGTACCAGTCGCCGGTACGCGGGTCGCGGTCGATGCCCGACAGGCCGCCCACCGTGGTGCCGCCGAACTTCGCCAGGTGCGGCAGCCGCTTCTCCCCCAGGAACCGCGTGATCCGCAGCCCCCGGTGCGCGCCGGCCGCCTGGCCGCCGGTCCGGTCCACCGCCCGCGCGGGCGCCTCCATGACCGCCGGAACCGTCACCGCCGCGAGGACGGCGGCCGTCGCCGCCGCCCCCCGCATCATCGTCCGATGCCCGTTCACCTGTTCACCGTCACCCTTCGCATCCGACCCAACTCGCTTCGTGGCCGGGGTCAGTATGGTGCATCACGCACGGTGACGGCGGGGTTTCCGAGGGTGTTTCGCGCGGCGTCCCGTCAGTCGGTGTGGCGGAACTCGACGATCGCGACGCCCATCAGTCCGACGCCCATCCCCACCACGATGAGGATCTCCAGCCAGACCGGGACGACCCACCCGTTCCAGGTCACGCCGGGGTCGAAGGTGCGCCGCAGCGCCGGCGTCAGGTCCAGGTGGGAGAAGACCGCCTGGCGCAGCGGGTCGACGGCGTAGGTCAGCGGGTTGAACCGGGTCAGCACGGTCAGCCACGCGGGCAGGCCGTTCAGCGGGTACAGCGCGCCGGACAGGAACATCATCGGCATCATCGCCATCTGCATGAGGCCGAAGAACGACTGCATCTGCTTGATCCGCGCGGCCATCATCACGCCGAACCCGGTCAGCGCGAACGCGCCGAGGAACATCAGCCCCAGCAGCTCCAGGATCAGCACGGGGTCGTAGGGCACCCCGGCGAGCCCGGCCAGCGCGACGATCACCGCGCCCTGCAGCGTCGCCACCAGCGCGCCGCCGATGCACTTGCCGATCACGATCGAGCTGCGGCTGACCGGCGCGACGAGCATCTCGCGCAGGAACCCGAACTCGCGGTCCCACACGATCGACCCGGCGGAGAACATCGCGGTGAACATCACCGACATCGCGCACACGCCCGGGAAGATGAACGTCTTCAGGTCGATGTCGCCGTGCGCGCCGCCGCTCGCCATCAGGTTCGACAGGCCGGTGCCCATCACCAGCAGCCACAGCACCGGCTGCACCAGCCCCGACACCATCCGCAGCTTGTCGCGCCAGAACCGGATCAGCTCCCGGTGCAGGACGATCTTCACCGCGCGCACGTCCTGCCGCAGCCCCGGCTCCGGCACCCGGACCCGCACCACGTCCGCGGCCGGCGCCGCCGCCTCGGGCGTCTCCGCCCGCGTCGAGCTCGTCATCTCATCTCCTCGCCGCACGCATCATGACGCGCATCCTGTCGGTGGAGCCGGCCTCGGCGTCGCGGATCGTCGAGCCGGTGAAGGACATGAAGACGTCGTCCAGCGACGGCCGGGACACGCTCACCGACCGGATCGGGACGCCGAGCTCGGCGAACAGCCGCGGCACGAACGCCTCGCCGGAGGCCACCGAGAACGCGACGGCGCCCTCCGACATGCCGGCCTCCAGGTCGAACCGCTCCCGGAGGGCGGCGATCGCGGCCTCGTCGTCAGCGGTCTGGATCCGGACCCGGTCCTTGCCGACGCCCGCCTTGAGCGCCTCGGGGGTGTCCAGCGCGACGATCCGCCCCGAGTCCATGATCGCGATGCGGTCGCAGAACTCGGCCTCGTCCATGTAGTGGGTGGTCATGAAGATGGTGATCTCTTCGGCGTCCTTGAGCTGCCGGATGTAGTCCCAGATCGACGCGCGGGTCTGCGGGTCCAGGCCAACCGTCGGCTCGTCCAGGAACAGCACCCGCGGCGAGTGCAGCAGGCCGCGGGCGATCTCCAGCCGGCGCTTCATGCCGCCGGAGTAGGTCTGCACCAGGTCGGCGCGCCGGTCCCAGAGGCCGACCATCTCCAGCACCTGCCGGATGCGGTCGCCGGTCGCGCCGCGCGGCACCCCGTACAGCTCGGCGTGGAAGCGCAGGTTCTGCTCGCCGGACAGGTAGCCGTCGAGCGTCGGGTCCTGGAAGACCAGGCCGATGTTGCGGCGCACGCTGTCGCGCTCGGCCACGACGTCGAAGCCGGCGACCCGCGCCGTGCCGGCGGTCGGCTTCAGCAGCGTGCAGAGCATGTTGATCGTGGTGGACTTGCCGGCGCCGTTCGGCCCGAGGAATCCGAAGATCTCCCCGGGGGCCACGGTGAAGCCGATTCCCCGGACGGCCTCCACCTCGCCGAACTTCCTGATCAGGCCGTCGACCTCGACGGCGGGTCCCCCGCCGGGCATGGGGCCTCCCCTCCGATGGAGAAATGCGCCCATATTTTGGGCTTTCCAACGGTAGGAGTAGCCTATCTCTCACGTCAAGAGAGATAGGACGTTCCAAGCGATCTCCGAGGAGCGGGACGTGAAGGACCAGGACGACCCGATGTACGACTCGCCCACCTACCTGATGTACGAGACGGTGCGCCTCGTCCGGCGCACCGGGACGCGGATGTTCCCCGGCCAGCCGCGGATGCCGCACCTGCTCGTCCTGTGGTGCGTGGCGCGGTCCGGGCCGCTGTCGCAGCGCGACGTCGCCGAACGGCTGCGCATGGACGCCGGCGACCTGGTCGGGATCGTGGACGCGCTGGAGGAGGCCGGCCACGTCCGGCGCCGCCGCGACCCCGCGGACCGGCGGCGCTACGCGCTGGAGGCCACCGACGACGGCCTCGGCTTCCTCGACGACAGCCTCCGGGCGCGCCGCCGCCTCAACGAGGTCCTGTTCGAACCGCTGTCACCCGACGAGCGGCGGCTGTTCCGGGAGATGCTGCTGCGGGTCCTCGCCCACCACGACGACCGGTTCGCCGACCTCGCTCCCGGCGGGGACTCCCCCGCGGACGGCGCCGCCTACCAGGGGACGGCGCCGCGCGAACGGGTCGTCACCCCGCAGGTCGAAGCGGAGGCCCGGCTGGGGCAGGCGCGTCAGTAGATGGACGCCGGCTCGGCCATCCGGGACCGCGCCTCGTCATAGCGGCGCAGGACCAGCCGGGCGGCCGCGTCGTGCGCCCCGATCGGCGCGGACACCGCGTCCGCGCCGCACGCCCGCATCCGGTCCAGGAACCGGCCGGGCGCCAGCAGGTACGACGCCACGACCACGCGCTCGGCACCACAGCGTCGCCGCTCCGCGACCACCTCGTCCAGGGGCGGGCCGCCGGCCGCGACGAACCCGTACGGGACGGGCCGCCGCAGCCGGCGTGCGAGCAGCCGCGCCGCCGCACGCACGTCTTCGGCGCCGGCCGGGTCGGCGGAGCCCGCCGCGCCGAGGACCACGGTGTCCCGCGGGCGCGGCGGACCCCCGTCTCCGCGCCGGACGGACGGCATCGCGCCGAGTCGTCCGGCCAGCGCGTCGGCGAGCAGCGCGTCCGGGCCCAGGGGACGCGCCGTCACCGCGCCGGGCAGCAGCCGCCCGGCGCGCTCGGGGATGTCGATCAGAGCGTGGTAGCCGCGGCCCAGGAGCAGCGGCACGGCGACCACGGGCCCGTCCAGCGCGGCGGCGGCCTCCTCCAGCGGCGGGGAGACCAGCTCCCCGTACGCCTCCGCCACGCGGAGCGAGGGCCGCAGCTCCCGCACCCGGGCCAGCAGCTCCCGCACGACGACGGGCCCGGCCGGGTCGCGGGTGCCGTGCGCGACGGCCAGCAGCGCCGGCGGCCGGGCGGGCAGCCGGGACGTGGCGGACCGGTCAGCCACCGGCGCCCGCCGCGAGCCGGTCGACCAGCCGCGGGTCGCACGCCAGCCGGTAGCCGCGCTTGACGACCGTCTCGACGATCCCGGGGCGGCCGAGCCCCCGCCGGAGCCGCGCCACCGCCATCTCCACCGCGTGCTCGTCGGCCTGCGGCCGGGCGTCCCGCGACCACGGCGAGCCGCCGACGACCAGCCGGCTCGGCAGAACCCCGCACAGCTCCGCGCGCGACACCACGTGCCCGGGCCGCCGCGCCAGCGCCCGCAGGATCGCCATCGGCGCGGGCGCGATGGGCCGCAGCTGCCCGTCCAGCACGACGGCGTGGCCGCGAAGCTCCAGCGACGACCCGCGCACCGACAGCAGCCGCGCACGGCGCCGCGGCAGGTCCGACGCCAGCGCCCGCACGAGCGCCCCGAGCCTGGCCCGCTCCGGCTGGACGGCCGGCACTCCGCGCTCGGTCAGCGGCAGCGCCGTCACCGGGCCCACGCACGCCGCCACCACATGGGTGCGCAGCGCCTCCAGCAGCGCCTCCTCCAGGTCGTCCTCGGCGGCCACCGCGAGCGTCGCGGCGACCGCGGGCGCGCTGGTGAAGGTGATCGCGTCCACCGTGCCGGCGACGGCCTGCCCGACGAGCCGCCGCAGCGGCGTGACGTCCTCGGCGCGCGCCCACCGGTACACCGGGATCTCGATCACCTCGGCGCCCGCCGCGCGCAGCGCGTCCGTCAGCTCCGGCTGGCGCTCGCCGTAGAGCTGGACCGCCACCCGGGCGCCCGCAAGGTCCTTCTCCAGCAGGTGCGCGATCACCTCCGCGCAGCCCTCCGACTCCGGCGACCAGCGCTCCTGCAGCCCGGCCGAGCGGATCGCGCCGCGCGCCTTCGGGCCGCGCGCCACGATGTCGGCGGCGCCGAGCGCCGCGATGAGGGCGTCGCGCAGCCCCCATCCGTCCGCCGTCTCCAGCCACGCCCGGAACCCGATCCCGGTCGTGACGACGGCGTGGTCCAGCGGCCGGTCCAGGCACGCCCGCGTCGCCTCCAGCAGCTCGGCGTCGTCGGCGAGCGGGACGAGGCGGATCGCGGGGGCGAGCACCACCCGCGCGCCGCGCCGCTCCAGCAGCGTCGCGAGCTCCTCGTGGCGGCGGGCCGCGGTCACCCCGACGGCGAACCCGGCCAGCGGCTCACTGTCGGCGGTCATCGGTGAGCGCCACCTCCACGCGGTCGCCTTCCGCCCGGCGGACCGGGAACACCGGCACCGCCACCCGCGGGTCGTCCAGGCAGGCCCCGGTGCGCAGGTCGAACACCTGCTTGTACATGGGCGAGGCGACCGTCGGGACGCCGTCGCGGGTGCCGAGGATGCCCCGCGACAGCACGTACGCGCCGCTGAACGGGTCGAGGTTCGACAGCGCGTACAGCGTCCCGTCGAAGGCGCGGAACACCGCGACCTGCGTGCCGTCCAGCATCGCGCAGGCGCCCCGCTCGGGGATCAGGTCGGTGTAGGAGCAGATGTCGAACCAGCGGGCCGCGGCTTCGGCGGGACGCCTCGTGATCGTCGCTTCGGATGTGATGCTCATCGGACGGCAACCTCCAGGCGAGTCGCGTGCGGGAACGTGGCGGGCGAGGCGTCGGATGCCACCGGCCCGGCGCCTTGACGTTGTAAGGTTCGCGCGGTGGCCGGTCGGGCCGGTCCGTCCCCGATGTTCATGAACCGAGTCTCCGCAGGGGCCGTTTCACGGTTGGGTCTCCTTTGTCACCGCCGTGTTAAAAGGCGCTCACGCCGAAATCCGGACGGCGCACACCTTGAACTCCGGCATCCGCGAGACGGGGTCCAGGGCGGTGCCGGTGAGCAGGTTCGCGCGGCCCTCCCCCGCCCAGTGGAACGGCATGAAGACCGTGTCGCGGCGGATCGCGTCCGTCACGCGCGCCGCGGCGGTCGCGGTGCCCCGGCGGCTCTCCACCTTCACATCCTGGCCGTCCTCGACGCCGAGCCGCTCGGCGAGGTCGGGATGCAGCTCCACGAACGGGCCCGGCGCCGCGTCCGCCAGCGCCCGCACCCGGCGGGTCTGTGCGCCCGACTGGTACTGCGCCAGGACGCGGCCGGTCGTCAGGTACAGCGGGTACTCGGCGTCGACGTCCTCCGCGGCGCCCTGGTGCTCGACGGGGAAGAACCGGGCACGGCCGTCCGGCGTGGGGAAACGGTCCAGGTAGGGGCGCGGCGTGCCGGGGTGGTCCTCGGACGGGCAGGGCCAGAACACCCCGCCCTCGGCCTCGATCCGCTCGTAGGTGATGCCGGAGTAGTCGGCGACGCCGCCGGCGCTCGCGCGGCGCAGCTCGCCGAACACCCGCTCGGGGTCGGTGCTCCACTCCCCCGGCGCGCCGAGCCGCCCGGCCAGCGCCGCGATGATCTCCAGGTCGGTGCGAACGCCGTCCGGCGCGCGGACCGCCCGGCGGCGGCGCAGCACCCGGCCCTCCAGGTTCGTCATCGTGCCGGACTCCTCCGCCCACTGCGCCGTCGGCAGCACCACGTCGGCGAGCCGGGCGGTCTCCGACGGCACGAAGTCGGCGACGACCAGCAGGTCGAGAGAGCCGAGCCGCTCCTCGACGGACGCGGCGCGCGGCGCCGACACCACCGGGTTCGACCCGAACAGGAGCATCGCCTTGGGGCCGTCCGGGGTGCCGAGCGCGGACAGCAGCTCGTACGCGGACCGGCCCGGGCCCGGCAGCGCGTCCGGATCCACGCCCCACACGCCCGCGACGTGCGCGCGCGCCGCCGGATCGTCGATCTTCCGGTAGCCGGGCAGCTGGTCGGCCTTCTGCCCGTGCTCGCGGCCGCCCTGCCCGTTGCCCTGCCCGGTCAGGCAGCCGTAGCCGGAGCCGGGACGGCCCGGCAGTCCGAGCGCCAGCGCCAGGTTGATGAACCCGGAGACCATGTCGGTGCCGCGCGCGTGCTGCTCGGAGCCGCGCGCCGTCAGCACATGGGCGCGGTCCGCGCCCGCCAGCAGCCGGACGGCCTCGCGCATCTTCGGGAGCGGGACGCCGGTGATGCGCTCCACCCGGTCCGGCCAGTACGCGTTCGCGACCGTCCGGACGGCGTCGAACCCGCTCGTCCGCGCCGCGATGTACTCCTCGTCGGCGAGGCCCTCGGCCAGCGCCAGGTGCAGCAGCCCGTTGGCGAGCGCGATGTCGGTGCCGGCGGCGGGCTGCAGGTGCAGGTCCGCCTGCCTTGCCGTCGCGGTGCGGCGCGGGTCCACGACGATGAGCGCTCCGCCGCCGTCGCGCATGTCGGCCAGGTGCCGCATGAACGGCGGCATCGTCTCGGCCGGGTTCCCGCCCGCGAGCAGGACGGCACCGGACGCGGCCAGGTCGGTGACCGGGCCGGGCAGCCCACGGTCCATCCCGAACGCCCGGCCGGACGCGGCGGCCGCCGACGACATGCAGAACCGCCCGTTGTAGTCGATCTGCGAGGTGCGCAGCGCGATCCGGGCGAACTTGCCGAGCTGGTAGGCCTTCTCGTTGGTCAGCCCGCCGCCGCCGAACACCGCGACGGCGTCCGGGCCGTGCTCTGCGGCGAGCCGCCCGATGCCGGAGGCGATCCGGTCGAGCGCCTCGTCCCAGGTGCACGGCTCCAGCGGCGCGTCGCGGGTGCGGCGCATCAGCGGAGTGGTCAGCCTGTCCGGGACGGTGAGCAGCTCCGCGGCGGTCCAGCCCTTCTGGCAGAGCCCCCCGCGGTTCGCGGGCACGTCGTCGCGCGGCGCCACCCGCACCCGCGCGCCGCCCGCGGACGCACCCGTCGCGGGCATGCCGTCCGCGGGCGCGCCGCCGTCGAGGGTCATCCCGCATTGCAGGGCGCAGTACGGGCAGTGCGTAGGAGTCCCGGTCATGCCGGAAGGCTCCGGCGGCGCCGTTTCGCCGCCGCGTCCCACGTGTGACCCGCGCGTTAAATGCGCTTCACGCCGCGCGTCCGGCAAGGTCAGCCGCCCGCCCGTCACCGCCGGCGGCCCTCTCGCCGGCGGCCGGCGGCAAGAGTTGACGATCGCGTGTCAAGCGTTGTCGGCGATTGTCAGGGTCCATTCGTCACCGTCCGGCCGGTTGCCGAACCGGATTCGCGGCGGCCCGGCGATCTCGCGGAGGATGCGGTGCCAGGCCCGCCGCGGCGAGGATCATAAGACGGTCGTCCGGCCTAATCTCGGTACATGCCCGACCTTGCTTACTACGCCTCGCTGCCGCGCTCCCGCGGCGCCGCGGCGGCCCTGCTCCTGGACGACCTCGGGCGGGTCCTGCTGGTCAAGCCCACCTACAGCGAGGGCTGGTTCCTGCCGGGCGGGGTCATCGAGACCGACGAGTCCCCGCTCGCCGCGTGCGTGCGCGAATGCCGCGAGGAGCTCGGCCTCGTCCCCCGCCTGGACGGCCTCGTCTGCGTCGACTGGGGCTCCCCGCGCGACGACGGCGTCGACTCGGTCAACGTGTTCGTCTTCGGCGGCGTCATCAGCGACGCCGAGCTCGCCGCGATCCGGCTGCCGCCCGACGAGCTGTCCGACCACGTCCTGGTCGCGCCGGAGAAGATCCCCGAGCTGTCGCCCGCGCACGTCTCGCGCCGGATGGAGCCGAGCCTGCGCGCGCTCGCCGACGGCCGCCCCGTCTACCTCGAGGACGGCCGCGAGCCCGCCTTCGGCGCCGCCCGCGGAACCGCGGACTGACCGCCGCCGGCCGGGCCGCCGCCCGGCCCGGCCTGCACGTCCCCCGCGCCGTGCCTACACCGGCGCGGCGTCCTGGATGAGCCGTGCGCGCTCCGGCTCCGAGGCGCGCGCGCAGTGGGCGCAGCAGTAGAACCGCCCGCCCACCTCGACGCCGTGCCCGACGATCCGGCACTTGCAGTGCTCGCAGATCGGCGCCATCCGGGTGATCGCGCACTCGAACGAGTCGAAGGTGTGCACGTCCCCCTGCGCGTGCACCTCGAACGCCATCGCGTAGTCGTTCCCGCAGACCTCGCAGGTCGCCATCGGTCCTGTCTCCCTCCCCCGCCGCGCCGCGATCATGGTCTACCCCGGCGGGGCGGCGGCCACGCACGCCCGCCCCGCCTCACACCGCGCCCGCACACGCTGTGCAGTGGAGTTATCACCGCCGCATTGCGGGCCACACAAGCCCGAAACGGCCGGCTCCTAGCGTCCTGCCTCGTCAGCGACCACAAGGAGACACCCGATGACCGTCACGACCGAAGCGGCGCCGAGGACGCGCCGCCCCTCGCTGAAAGGCCGCTGGATCGAGGACTGGCGGCCCGAGGACCCGGAGTTCTGGGCCGCGTCCGGGGCCCGCACCGCCCGCCGCAACCTCGCGTTCTCGATCTTCTCCGAGCACATCGGGTTCTCGGTCTGGACGCTGTGGTCCGTGCTCGTGCTGTTCCTCGGCCCCGCCTACGGCATCGACCCGGCCGGCAAGTTCATGCTCACCACCGTCCCGGCGGCCATCGGGTCCGTGCTGCGGATCCCGTACACCTTCGCCGTCGCCCGGCTCGGCGGCCGCAACTGGACCATCGTCAGCGCCTCGCTGCTGCTGGTCCCCGCGGTGCTCGCCGCGTTCCTCATCAAGCCCGGCGTCTCGTACTCCACCCTGCTGATCCTGGCGGCGGTCGCGGGCGTCGGCGGCGGCAACTTCGCCTCCTCGATGGCCAACATCAACGCCTTCTACCCGCAGCGCCTCAAGGGCTGGGCGCTCGGCATCAACGCCGGCGGCGGCAACATCGGCGTCGCCGTCGTCCAGCTCGTCGGCCTCGCGGTGCTCGCCACCGCCGGCAAGGGACACCCCGGCATCGTCGCCGGCATCTACATCCCGCTCATCGTGCTCGCCGCGCTCGGCGCGGCCCTGTACATGGACAACCTGTCCCAGGTCCGCAACGAGAAGCGGGCGATGCGCGACGTCTGCAAGGACGGCCACACCTGGATCATGTCGCTGCTCTACATCGGCACGTTCGGGTCGTTCATCGGGTTCGGGTTCGCCTTCGGGCAGGTGCTGCAGGTCCAGTTCAAGGCCGACTTCGACACCCCGATCAAGGCCGCGTACCTGACCTTCCTCGGCCCCCTGCTCGGCTCGCTGATCCGGCCCGTCGGCGGCTGGCTCGCCGACCGGACCGGCGGCGCGAAGGTCACCTTCTGGAACTTCGTCGCCATGGCGGTCTCGGCGGCGCTCGTCCTCACCGCCTCGCGCGAGAAGTCGCTCGCCCTGTTCGTCACCGGGTTCATCCTGCTGTTCGTGTTCAGCGGCCTCGGCAACGGCTCCACCTACAAGATGATCCCGGCGATCTTCCGGGCGAATGCGCAGCTCGGCGTCGCCAACGGCGGCGACCCGGTGGCCGCCGAGCACGAGGCCCGGCGGCTCGCCGGGGCGCTCATCGGCGTCGCCGGCGCGATCGGCGCGTTCGGCGGCGTGCTGGTCAACATCGCCTTCCGGCAGTCGTTCCTGGACTCCGGGACCGGGGACGGCGCGTACATCGCGTTCATCGCCTACTACGCCGTCTGCTGCCTGCTCACCTGGGCGGTCTACCTGCGGACCCACCCGAGGAAGCCGGCGGGCGTCTGACGCCCTGCCGCGCGCCGCGCTGCCGCCCGCCCCGCGACCGGCCGGGCCCCTCACCGGGGTCCGGCCAGTTCGGCGCTCGGCCCGAGGACCGCAGCACCGACTCCCACGCGTCCCCCGACGCCAGCGGCAGGTGCGGGACGCCCCAGTGCCACGCCGACACCAGCACGTCGGGGTCGCGCGGCCGGTAGTCGACGCCGATCGCGCGCGCCATGTCCCACGCGTGCAGGTGCCACTCCACGCACGCCGCGCCCGCGTGGTCGCCGACGGTGTACTTGGTGCCCCGGTAGATCAGGTGGGTGCGGTCCCACATGTCCGGCATCAGGTCGAAGTACGCCCCCGCCGACACCGAGAACGCCATGATCCGCTCCCGGCCGGGCTCCGGCGGCAGCACCGCCAGCTCCGCCGCGTTCTGCCGCGCCTGCTGGCGGATCAGCACCGCCGTCGCGGCGTCCTGCGCGAACAGCTTCGCCAGCCGGCTGTCCGGCGCGTCCTGCAGGTACTCCAGGAAGTTCTCCGCCACGCACCGCAGGTGCCCGGCCAAGTCGATCAGCTGCCAGTCGGCGCACGGCGTCGGCACGTCCCAGTCCTCGACCGCCGACGCCAGCTCACGGATCGCCCGCGTACCGTCCTGGTAGGACTCGAGTACGCGGCACCGATCCGGCGGCGTGCGCTCCACGTGACTTCCCCCCGCGTCCAGGGCACCAGCGCCCTCTCCGCCGGAGCGTCCCGCGCCCGCCGCGCGCGGCGGCGGGCGGCGCGGACCGCCCCCGGCGTTCCCCGAGAGGGCAGACTCTCAGAGTTCGGTGGCCGGTGCCACTCGGTGGTGCTGTGTCGTCCCACGCGGTCCCACGTGGGACGGACCGCCGCCACGGCCCCCCGGCTCGGGCGGCGGCGCGCCTGCGCGGCCGCTCAGACGGCCGCGGCGGGACGCGTCCGGAAGCTCAGCCGGTGCGCCTCCCGCGCGGTGCGCAGCCGGTCGACCTCGTCGGTCCACGGCCGCACGGACGGGCGCGCCTTGGCCTTGCGGCGCGCGATCTCCGCGGCGCGGCGCGCCGCGGCGTCCTGCGCGTCGGACACGTAGGTCTTCGGGCCCATCGCGATCCGCTCGGCCGCCTCCGCCGCGGCCAGCACCTCGGTCATGGCCTTGTCGAAGGCGATGGTCAGGTCGTGCAGCTCCGGCCCGGGCACGTCCGCGCCCTGGGCGTCGCGCAGCGCGCGCTCGGCCTCGCGCGCGGCGGCGAGGCGCGCGTCATAGTCGGCGGCCAGCCGCTCGTCGGCCTCGTACTGCCCCGCGACGTCCTTGCCCACCTTGCGGATCAGCGGCATGGCGATACTCCCTCAAGCTCACGATCTTCATCGTCCGATCGAGGCCCAGCGTACGCGCGCCGTCCGCCGGGTGTGACGCCGGACACCGAACTCGGCGCCTTTACGCAGTAAGGTCCGGCTTGGTGCGGTCCCGCGGACCCGAAATCCGGATGCGGGGAAGATCCCGGATCAGTACCGTTTCCGCCGGAAACCACGGGGAGGCGGACGGACCATGGCGAAGCTCAACCAGATCATCGCGGTCGAGAAGGGCGCGAAGAGCCGCGCGCAGCGCGAGATCGCCGAGATCGGCCAGCGGCTGCAGAAGACCGCGCTGCTGTCCGGCATCTCCCGCACTTACCAGCCCCTCGACGACGAGGGCGAGTCGCTGCCGCCCGAGTCCACCCGCGTCCAGGTGAAGGCGGAGGGGACGCTGAAGGAGGTCGCGACCGCGCTCACCCGGCTGTTCGACATCACCGCCACCAAGGACTGGGCGAACTGCGACGCCCGCGCCGACGTCACCGTCGACGGCCGCACCGTCCTGGAGCAGGTCCCGGTGGCGCACCTGCTGTTCCTGGAGAAGCAGCTCACCGAGCTGGCCGGGCTCGTCGACCGGCTCCCGGTGCTGGACGCCGCCGAGTCGTGGACGTTCGACGAGTCCGCCGACGTGTGGCGCACCGAGCCCGTCAGGACGACTCGCACCAAGAAGATCCCGCGGGCCCACGTCCTGTACGAGGCGACCACCGAGCACCCCGCCCAGGTGGAGACCTACACCGAGGACGTCATCGTCGGCACCTGGACCAGGACCGCGTTCTCCGGCGCCCTGCCGGCGCGCCGGGTGAACGAGCTGCGCGAGCGCGTCGCCAAGCTGCAGGCGGCGGTCAAGTTCGCCCGCGAGGAGGCCAACGGCGCGGAGGTGACCGACCGCAAGGTGGGCGAGGCCGTCTTCGGCTACCTTTTCGCCTGACGCGTCCGCACCGGGACGCGGCCGCACAACTGAAGACTCCCCCGCTGGAGCGCGGGGGCGGGCGCAAGCCCGAAGCTGAGAATGAAGTTCAGCTTGATCACGTGGCGTCAGCGGAGGTTCGAATCCTCCCCGGAGCACTCGGGCCCCGGTAGCTCAGCGGCAGAGCGGCCCATCAGACTCAGGCTCTCGCTCCAGTCTCAGCATCTCCGCCCATCACCGGCGGGCGGGGGACGGCGAAGGTCGCCGAGATGCCAGTTCGAATCTGGTCCGCCGCTCTCGTGCGGCGGTGGTTCAAAGGGAGAACGCGGCGAACTGAACCTGACCGTCCCCCGGAATCGCGCCGGTGTGCGCATCAGGGCGGAACCACCAAGGGCCCCGGAACTCGGGCAAGTTCCGGGGCCCGCCGCCGTCCCGGAACGGCGCGCGTTCAAGGCCAAGGCGCGTTCGGGGGGACGGCGCGCGTTCGGGGGGACGGCGCGCGCCCAAGTCCCCGATCATGTCGGCGGCCCGCCGTACGCTTGCCCCCATGGTCAGGCAGCCCAGCATCAACGCCCAGAACCGCGCGCCGCTGTCGATCGAGCGGATCACCGAGGCGGCCCTGCAGATCGTCGACGGCCAGGGACTCGGCCGCCTCACCATGCGCCGCCTCGGCGACGCCCTCGAGGTCGAGGCGATGGCGATCTACCACCACCTCCCGCGCGGCAAGGAGCAGCTGCTCGACGGCCTCGTCGCGCACGTCGCCGCCGCCCCCGCCGACGCCTCGGCCGCGGACGCCGCGTCCTGGCGGGGCGTGCTGCGCGCCTGGGCCGGCGACTACCGGTCCCGGCTCCTCGCCCACGCGGGCGTGCTCCCGCTCGTCGTCACCCGCCGCAACCCCGCCGCGCTCGCCGCGACCGTCGCGTCCCTGCGGGAGGTGATGCGGCAGGGCGGCGTGCGCGAGGAGCCCGCCGCCGTCGCCGCGCACACGCTGCTCGGCTACGTGATCGGGCACGCCGCCCTGGAGGTGCGCGGGACGGCGGAGGACGGCGCCGACCGCGCCGTCGACTGGGACGCCCGCTTCACCGCCGGCCTCGACCTCGTCCTCGCCGGCGCCGGATAGCCGGTAGCGGTGCGGGTCAGTCCTCGACGACCAGGACCTCGAGGTGGCGGGGGCCGTGCATGCCCTCCGCGCCCGCCATGTCCGCGCCGTACGCGGCCGACGGGCCGCTGATCCACGTCAGCGGGCGGGCCGGGTCGAGCCGCTCGACCGCCTCCGGGACCGTCCCCACGATCTGCTCGGCCTGCACGACGCACAGATGGTAGGCGGGCAGCAGGGTGAGGACGCGCCGGCCCTGCGTCGGGCCGCCGTCCAGCACGACGGTCCCGGTCTCGGCGATCGCGACGGCGCACCCGGTGACGACGCCGTCCGCGGCGGCGAGGGCGTCCACGTCGATCGCCGGCCGGTCCGCCATCGCGCGCACCCCGTCCAGCTCCGCGAGCCAGCCGAACGGCAGGTCCGCCGGGACGACGATCTGCTTGGCCTCGCGCCCCCACAGCGCCGCGGCGACCGCGGTGGCCAGCTCGTCCGCGCCGACGTGCCGCACCGCCGCCCGGTTCTCCGCGACCCGCTCGCCGAACAGCGCCGGCACGTCCGCCCCGGCCGCCGCGTCCGCGGCGGGCAGCCGGCGCGCGTACCGGCGCGGCACCTCCGGCAGCGCGCCGCGCGCCCCGCCGAGCGCGTCGCGGACCCGCCGCAGCATCTCGTCCCGGGAGCTCACCGGCGCCTCCTCGACCACCAGGCCCGGAAGGTCTCCGGCGGCGGCGCGGGCAGGTCGCGGGCCTCGGTCCACTTGCCGAGCAGGCCGGGCAGCCGGCGGATCCGGCCGCCGCGCGACATCAGCCGCGCCCAGCGGGTGCCGCGGCGCAGCGCCGCCTCGTACCGGCGCGGGTCGGCCATCGTCCAGGCGAGGCCGCGCATCAGCATCAGCTCCGGGGTCGGGACGGGCCGGTGCCGGCGCGACTCGACCACCCGCCCGCGCAGGTGGACCAGCACCTCCGGAATGTCGATCTTCACCGGGCAGACGTCGGCGCAGGCGCCGCAGAGCGTCGACGCGAACGGCAGCGACGCCTCGGCGGCCCGCTCCACGCCGCGCAGCTGCGGGGTGAGGATCGCGCCGATCGGCCCTGCGCGGACCGGCCCGTACGGGGCCGGCCCTGTCCGCTCGTAGACGGGACAGACGTCCAGGCAGGCCGAGCAGCCGATGCAGCGCAGCGCGGCCCGCCCGACCTCGTCGGCGAGGGCCTTCGTGCGGCCGTTGTCGAGCAGCACGAGGTGGAACTCGCGGGGCCCGTCGCCCGGGGTGACGCCCGTCCACGACGACACGTACGGCGTCATCGGCGCGCCGGACGACGAGCGCGGCAGCAGCTGGAGCAGCACCTCCATGTCGGCCCAGGTCGGGACCACCTTCTCGATGCCGGCGACGGAGATCAGCGTGTCCGGGAGCGTCAGGCACATCCGGGCGTTGCCCTCCGACTCCAGCAGCACCACCGTTCCGGTCTCCGCGACCAGGAAGTTCGCGCCGGTGACCGCCGCGCGGGCGCCGAGGAACCGCTCGCGCAGGTGCAGCCGCGCCGCCTCGGCCAGCGCGGCGGGATCGTCGGACAGGCCGCCCGCGGCGCCGGGCAGCCGCCGCACGAACAGCTCGCGGATCCGGGCGCGGTCGCGATAGGGCGCCCCGGCCGCCGGATCGTCCTCGCCGAGCTGCGCGACCAGCTCGCCGAACCCCGTCTCCCGGACCGTGACGCCCGCGCGGGCCAGCGCGCCGTTCAGCCCGATCTCCCGGGTCACCGACGACGTCGACTTGACGACCTCGGCCGCGCCCGACGCCCGCACCAGCCCGGTGACGATCCGGCGCGCCTCGGCGGCGTCGGCCGCCCAGTGCACCCGGCCGCCCGCCTCGGTGACGGCCCGCTCCAGCTCCGCCAGGTGCGCGTCGAGGCCGAGCAGCGTCCCGTCCTTGATGGCGCGGCCCGCCTCGCGCAGGTCCTCCCAGTCGGCGGGCTCGGGGACCGCCGAGCGCCGCTCCCGGACCGCCGCGGCGCCGGCGCGCAGGCCGCGGCGCAGGCCGGTGTCGGCGAGCGCGGCCCGGGCGGCGACGGCGAACTTCGGCGGCGCGGTGCCCGTCCCCGGCGGCCCCGCCGCGCCGGCGGCCGGCGGTCCCGGCGGCGCGCCGGTCACGCCGGCCCCGTCCCGGCCAGGATCTCCGCAAGGTGCATCACCCGGACGCCGCCGCGCAGCCGCGACAGCGCGCCGCCGATGTGCGCCAGGCAGCCGTTGTCGACCGCGCACACCACGTCCGCGCCGGTGTCGCGGACGTGCCGGACCTTGTCCGCCACCATCGCCACCGACACGTCGGCGTTCTTCATCGCGAACGCGCCGCCGAACCCGCAGCACTCGTCCGCCGCCGGAAGCTCCACCAGGTCGAGGCCCTTCACCGCGCGCAGCAGCCGCAGCGGCCGGTCGGCGACGCCGAGGGTCCGCGCGGACTGGCAGGACGGATGGTAGGTGACGCGGTGCGGGAAGTAGGCGCCGACGTCCGTCACGCCCAGCACGTCCACCAGGAACTCGGTCAGCTCGTAGACGGCCAGGTCCTCGGCGGCCCGGGCCAGCCCCGGGTCGCGGGCCGCCCGCGCGATCCGCGGGTAGGCGTCGCGGACGGCGGCGGCGCACGACGCCGACGGCGCGACGATCGCCTCGGCACCGTCGAAAGCGGCGGTGAACGCGCGCGCCAGGCCGGCGGCCTCCCGGTGGTAGCCGGTCGTCCAGTGCACCTGGCCGCAGCAGGTCTGCCCGGGCGGGTAGGCGACCTCGTGGCCGAGCCGCTCCAGCAGCGCCGTCACGGCCCTGCCGGTCGCGGGGAACAACGCGTCGTCGAAGCACGCGACGAACAGCGCGACCCGCATACCGGCCTCACCCCCCACGCCTCGCAAAGCCCGGTCCCCCGGGGGACATCGTAGGGCGCCCGGAGGCCGCGTCCGGGTGAAACGATCGCAGACGCCGACCGGAACCGGGCGGCCCGGTCATGAAGATCAAACCGGCGGGAACGTTTCCGGGACGTCGGCGTGTCGTTCTTCGTCCGTTATCGAGCGTGAGGGACGCTATGCCTGGCACCTCGGGGTGAGGCGGGTCACAGATCACCGGTACTCCGGAACCAAAGGACAATCGTCCCAACGGGCTATGGCCGGTCCGCGCGAACCGTTCCACACTGGGGTGCGTCATAAAGGGAAAGCACCACAACCGACCAGTAGTTGAGACCGGAGGCACGCCGATGTGCCCGCACCAGCCGCCCTGTCCCTCGCACAACGCGCCCGACCGCGACGCCGCCAGGACGCTCGCCGCCCACCCCGAGCAGGGGTGGAGCCTGCTGTGCAACGGCGTCGTGCTCTTCGAGGACACCGGTGAGCTGCTGCCCGACGGAGAGGTCATCGCACCGCACCGGCCGACGGACCTGAAGGCGCCGTCCGCCGCGTGACCAGTCTCCGACGGGGGACTAGTTCGAACGGGTGATCATCCTCGGGGGCACGCCCGCCCGACCACGCCCTCTGGGCCCGCACCAGGGCCCAGGGGCGTACTGCTGTCCGGGCCCCGTCAGCGGGACGCCCGCGCCGGCGCCGCCGCCCAGCGCTGCAGCCACGGCTCCACCGCCCGGCCCACCGCGCCGGGGTCCTTGTTCAGGTCGTGCCGCTCCCCCGGCAGCACCGTGACCTGCGCCGCGTCCGCCGCGTCCGGCACCCCGAACGGGTCCCGGTCGCCGTTGACGACCAGCACCTCCACGCCGGCGCCGCGCAGCTCGTCCACCCGGGTCTTCTCCGGCTTCCCGGGCGGATGCAGCGGGAACGCCAGCGCGACCACGCCCGCCGCGCCGGCGGCCGTCGCCGTCCGGCACGCGACCCGCGCGCCGTTGCTGCGGCCGCCCTGCACGAGCGGGACGTCCCCGTACCGCTCCCGCACCACCTCGACGATCTCCAGCCACGCCTCGTCCTGCTTGGCGGCCGAGCCGGGCGCGCGGCGCCCGGCGAGCCGGAACGGCTGCATGATCCGCGCGACGGCGCCGTCCAGCCCGAGCGCGGTGTCGCGGACGGCCAGCAGGTCCGGCGCGTCCACTCCCCCGTTCGACCCGTGCGTCAGGACCAGCAGGAACGCCGGACGGTCCGGCCCGTCCAGGGTCGCCTCCGCGGGCCCGTGCGCGGTCTGGATCTGCATGACGCCACGGTACCGGCCCGGCACGGCCGGTGATCGGGTGGGGCACACTGGACGGATGGAGATCATGACCGACAGCGAATGGCGCGCCTTCGTCATGGAGGGAACCCGCACCGGGAAGGCCGGCGTCACCCGCAAGGACGGGACGCCGCACGTCACGCCGATCTGGTTCGTCCTCGACGGCGACGACCTGCTGTTCACCACGTACCACGAGAGCATCAAGGCGCGCGTCCTCGCCCGCGACCCGCGCCTGTCGGTGTGCGTCGACGACCAGGCGCCGCCGTACTCGTACGTGATGATCCAGGCGGAGGCCCGGCTCACCGAGGACCTGGACGAGCTGCGCAGGTGGGCCACCGTCATCGGCGGCCGCTACATGGGCGCCGACCGCGCCGAGGAGTTCGGGGAGCGCAACGCGGTGCCCGGCGAGTTCCTCGTCCGCGCCCGCATCACCAAGGTCGTCGCGCAGCGCGACATCTCCCACTGAGGCGCGTCCGGGCGGGAGGTCAGCCGCCCGGACGCTCCGGCGGGGGCGTGGGGGCGGCCCCGCCCATCGCCAGCCTCAGCCGCTCGGCGAAGCTCTCGTGCAGCAGCGGCCCCCACGGGTACCCGTCCGGCACCCGGACGGCGTCGCCGATCACCTCGCCCGCTCCCCCGGCGGGCTCCTGCTCGCCCGCCTGCCGGACGGCGAGCAGCGCGTACATGTGGTCGAGGGCGCCGAACGCCTCGCCGGCGAGCGCGGGCAGCGTCCCGTCGGTGACGGCCTGCTCGACGACCGGCTCCCACCACAGGTCGGCGGGGTCGGCGTCCTCGTCGCCGAAGTCGCGGCGCAGCCGGGCCCGGACCTGGCCGGCGACGCCCGGGTCGGCGAGCCCGCGCCGCCACACCTCCCCCGCCTCCGCGCCGCGCCCGCGCAGCGGCAGCGTGCGGGCCAGCAGCTCCGTCGCGAGCGGCCCGACCTCCGGGTCGGCGGGCTCGGACGCGTCGCCGAGCGCCGCGCCGAACGCGCCGACGGCCTGGTCGAGGTAGGAGATGCCGAGCGCGACGGCGAGCCGCGCGTAGGCGTAGGGGGCGCCGTCCCGGTCGATCAGCCGGAGCCCGGCGGCCAGCACCCGCTGCGCGCGGGCGGGCTCGCCGCGCTCCAGCAGCCGCTGGGCGAGGTCGTGCGCGGCGGGCGGCCCGTACTCGGGGTCGCCCGTCCCGATCACGGCCTCCCAGTGCTCGCGCGCCTCCTCGAACGCGCCCGCGTCGTCGGCGAGCCGGGCGAGGGCGAGGTGGGCGGGCGGCAGGTACGCCGGGTTGCCGAAGTCGACGACGACGCGCCACGCGGGCGCCGCCTCGTCGTGCTCCCCGGCCCGCTCGTGGGTGAGCGCGAGGTGGTAGGCGGCGCGGGGCCCGTACTCGGGGTCGCCGGTGGCGATGGCGGCCCGGTCGGCCTCGCGGGCGGCCTCGACGTCCCCGCCGTCGTCCAGCACGACCGCGAGGCCGAGCGCGGCCTGCGCCCGGCAGGGGGTGTCGCCGAGGGCGAGCACCCGTTCGAACAGCAGCGCGGCCTCGCGGGCCGCACCGTTCTCCGCGAGGCTCCGCGCCTCCTCGCACAACAGGGCCGGATCGTCGGCCGCGGACTCGCTCATCGGTCTTCTGCCCTCTGGGGGTCGGGGTCCGCCCAGAGCCTAGCGACCGGATACCGCCCCGTCCCGGCCGACACTCGAAAACCCCACCGAGATCACGAAACCCGCGCCCCCGCCCCGCTAGCGCTGGTTGAACACCCATCCGGAGGCGCCGGTTGACCATCGGTCCGGAAGGCCAGACCTCAGCCGCCGGCCTCGGGCAAGCACGCGGAGCGAGTGCAGCGAGCGCAGCGGGCCTGCCCGCCGGGGGGGGGGCGGGGGTAGGGGGGGGGGGCCGCCGGGGCGCCGCCACCCGCCCCCCCGCATGCGGGGGGTTGTGGGGGGGGGGGGT
>NZ_JBEZJL010000123.1:0-20357 GCF_040651755.1 Actinomadura sp. NPDC048394
CGCCCGGGGGGGGGGGGGGGGGGGGCGGGGGGCCCCCCCCCCCCCGGGGCGCCCCCCCCCCCCCCCCCCCCGGGGGGGGGGGGGGGGGGCCCCCCCCCCCCACACTCCTCAGGCGTCTTCTAGGCGGAAGCCGACCTTGAGGGTCACCTGGTAGTGCGCGACCTCGCCGTCCTCGATCTGGCCGCGCACCTCCTTCACCTCGAACCAGTCGAGGTGGCGCAGGGTCTGCGAGGCGCGCCTGATGCCGTTGCGGACGGCGGTCTCCACGGACTCCGGCGAGGTGCCGACGATCTCCGTCACCCGGTACGTGCGGTCCGTCATGTCGTGCCTCCCATGTCTTGACCGTCCTGCTGTCGCCTATCGGACTCCATGGGCTTACCGTGGAATGGTGAAGGTCAATCACCATCGGGGACCGGAGGTCTACACGGTCACCGACGCTCCCCGCCCCATGTCCGAGGACATCGGCCACCGGCAGCGGCGCTACCTGTGGTCGATGGGAGTGCGGACGGTGTGCTTCGTCGGGGCGGTCGTCAGCGTGGTGGCCGGGGCACCGGTGTGGCTCGCGGCGGCCCTGGTGGTCGGTGCGCTGTTCCTGCCGTACGTCGCGGTGATCTTCGCGAACGGCGGCCGGGAGCCGACGCCGTCGGCGCGCTTCGAGGACCACGAGGGCCCCGAACAGAAGCGGGTTTCCGGACAGCGACCGGAAATCGGGTCGTGACATTCTCTTGACTAACCGCGGGGGGTTTCGGTGTACGATTTGTACCGGCGCTCTGGTCCCCCGTCGGAGCGCCCGTGCCGGTGTTCCGGGCCCCCGTCGGAACACCGATGATGCGGCGCCGGGTGGGTTGCCCCCGTATCCACCCGGCGCCGCTTTTCATGTCTCATGGCCTTCGCGCCACCGCCCCGATGCCCCGGCTTGACGCCGGCCGGCGGCCTCAGCACATCTCCGCGAAAGCGCAAGTCCCGGCGCTGGCCTGCTCCGGCCACGAGCCGAAACCCGGCCGGTCCGAACTTTTTGCCCGCTGATCCGTGCGGATCGTCCCGCGGCCGATCCGGACCGGGTCCCGCGTGCGTACTGCCCCCTGGGTGAACGCCATCCCCGCGCCAGAGGGGAGGTCCCGTGGACCCGGGTTTTCTGCTGGACGGCCGGTACCGCATGGAACGGCGCCTCGCCCGGCACGGCCGGACGCAGGTGTGGTGCGGGCGCGACGCGCTGCTGGAGCGGCGCGTCGCCGTGACGTTCCTCGCGGTGACGCCGTCCGAGGGCGCGCTGCGAGACCGGATCAGGGACGCCACGCGTGCCGCCGCGTCTCCGGCGCACCTCTGCGCGGTCACCACCTACGACTTCGGCGAGGCGGAGGGGACGGACGGCGGCGCGCTGATGTACGTCGTCACCGAGTTCCTCAGCGGCGAGACCCTCGCCCGCCGCCTGGCGCGGGGCCTGCCGGCGCCCCAGGAGGCCGTGGACGTCTGCGCGCGGGTCGCCGAGGCCCTCGCCGCCGTCCATGCCTGCGGGGCGGCGCACGGGGCGCTGACGACCTCTGAGGTGTTCCTCACCGCGGACGGGGTCCGGCTGCTCGGCCTCGGCCCGGCGGGCGCACTGGCTCGGGCGGGGACCGGGGCTCCAGAGGCGACCGGCGGCGCGGGCGACGACGTGCGGGCGCTCGGGGAGATCATCGCCGCGTGCCTGACGGACGCCCCCGACGGTGTCGCTGCTGTGGTGGCGCGCTGCCGTGAGGGGGACGGGGGTCCGTCGGCGGCCGACGTCGCGCGCTTCCTCGCGGCTGCGGCGGACGGCTCGTCCGCGGACCGGACGAGCGTTCTTCCTGCCGAAGCGCCGGGCGGGCCGGAGAGCAGGCGGCCCCGGGCCCGCCGTGCGGCGGTCGTCGGCGGCGCCTGCGCGGGGGTCCTCGTGCTGGCCCTCCTCCCGCTGCTGATGATCCTCTCGTCGCTGCGGGACGCCCCGGCGGACGTGGCCGTGCCGCTGCCGAGCCGCCCGGCCTCGCGGCCGCCCCTCGGGTCGATGGAGGACCCGGCGAGTCGTCCGACCGCCGTCCGGACGCCCCGCGCGGCGGCGTCGCCCGCCGTCCCCGAGGGGACGGCCCGCGCGGTGGCGGTGAGCGCTCTCGCGCGGATGCGGCGCTCGATCGACGTCGGCATGGCGACGGGCGAGGTCCGGCCGAGGTTCGGCACCGAGCTGGCGACCCTGGTGACCACGCTGCTGGACGAGGTGGACGGCGGCGCGCCCGTCGATCTCGGGCGGCGGATCGCGGGGCTGCGCTCGGCGCTGGACGGGCGGGCGCCGGGAGACGTGGAGCCCGCCCGCGCGGCCGGGCTCGGCGCGCTGCTCGCCGAGGTCCCCGTCCCGTCGTGACCCCCGCCGCGAGGCCGCGGCGGGCCGGCCTTCGCCCGCATCCAGTCCGGTACCGGCGAAACCCTTGACGGGGCCGCCCGGCGAGACGAATATCACACCCGACCGACTGAGACACATCGTCCATCTGTCTCATGCTCCGCGAGGAGGCGAGTCATGACACGGCGCGCCGCGGCCCGGTGCACCCGCCCGGGGAACGGAGGCCCGCGATGAGCGGCCACGACGACGACGTGCCCGACTGGGCACCGCGCAGCCTGTCCGACTCGGGCGACTACCGGGTGCGCCGCGACTTCCTCGGCGCCTCCGACCCGGGCGGGGCACCCGCGCCCCGGCTGCCCGGACACGACCAGGAGCGGCCGGCGGCGGCCGCGTCCCCGGATCCGGCGTTCATGCCGTCCGCTCCCCCGCAGCCGAGGGCCACCGGGCCCGCGCACGCGGCGGCGAAGGGCCGCGGGCACGGCGGGCACGGCGGGGCGGGCCGGCACGGCGGCCACGGGACGGCGCGTCCGCCGCGGCGCCGCGCGGGCGTCTTCCTCGGCCCGTTCGCGGCGGCCGTGGGACTGGTCGTGCTGTCGGGCTTCGGCGTGTACGCGTTCGCCTCGTCCCGCGGGGACTGCTCCGGCGGCGGCGCGGTGACGGTGTCGGTCGCGGCGGCGCCCGACGTCGAGCCCGCCGTGGCGAAGGCGGCCGGACGGTTCAACGACGCCCGGCACGAGATCGGCGGCCGGTGCGCGCGCCTGCGGGTGCGGGCCGCGGACCCGGCGGCGGTCGCGACGCTGCTGTCCGGCAAGGGCTCGGCCGGGGTGACCGAGCGGCCCGACGTGTGGATCCCCGACTCCTCGCTGTGGATCAGGCTCGTGCAGGGGTCCGGCCGGCCGGCGCAGGCGGTGCCGTTCACCGGGCTCGGCGGGATCGCGTCCAGCCCGATCGTGGTGGCGATGCCGAAGGCCCTCGCCGCGCAGCTGAGGGCCGCGGGCGTGCCGGAGCGGCCGTCCTGGCGGGACCTGCTCGAGGCGGCCGGGACGGCGGACGGCTCCGGCGGGGCACCGGACGCGGGGACCGGCGGCGCGATCCCCGCCCACCTGCTGCGGCTCCAGGTGCCCGACCCCGACCGCAGCGCGACGGGCATGGGCACGCTGATGCTGGCCGGGACGCTGATGGGCGGGTCGCCGGGCGGCGAAGCGGTGTTCACCGGGGTGGTCCGGACGATCCGGGAGGGCATCGCCGCGTCGGTGAACGCCGAGTTCACCGCGTTCCGCGGCGGCTCAGAGCAGCCCTACCCAGTGGCGCTCGCGCCCGAGCGGGCCGTGTTCGCCTACAACGCCGCGCACGCCGCCGATCCGGCCGTCGCGGTGTACCCGTCGGAGGGCTCGGTGTTCCTCGACTACCCCGTCACCGTCCTCGGCAAGGACCCGGCGAAGGTGCGCGCGGGCCGGCTGTTCCAGAAAGCGCTCACATCCGGGGCGTCGCGCGCGGACGTGCGGCGGCTCGGCCTCCGGACCCCGGACGGCGCCGCGCCCGCGTCGTTCACCGCGCGGACGGGCGTGGACCCTCAGGTGCCGCACGCGCTGGCGGCGCCGTCCGCCTCGGCCGTCGCGCAGACGATGCAGGCGTGGGCGCAGCTGTCGCTGAGCATCCGGATGCTCAGCATCATGGACATCTCCGGTTCGATGGCCGAGCCGGTCGCGCCGGGGGTGTCGCGGCTGCAGTCGACGATCCGCACCGCGCAGGGCGGCCTGTCGCTGCTGCCCGACGACAGCGAGCTCGGCCAGTGGGAGTTCTCCACGGACCTGCCGGGCGGGCGGGACTGGCGCGAGCTGGTCGGCGTGGGCCCGCTCGGCGAGCGGCTCGGGTCGTCGACCCGGCGGCAGCGGGTGCTGAGCGCGTTCGCGCAGATGCGGGTGAAGAAGCACGGCGACACCGGCCTGTACGACACCGTCCTCGCGGCGTTCGCGTACATGACGCGGACCTACAAGCCGGAGTTCGTGAACTCGATCCTGCTGTGGACCGACGGCCGCGACGAGGACCCCGACGGGCCGACGCTGGACGAGACGCTCGCCGAGCTGGGCCGCGCCTACGACCCGGAGCGGCCCGTGCAGATCAACATGCTCGGGTACGGGCCGGACGTGGACGTCCGGGACCTGCGGCGGGTGGCGCACGCGACGCGCGGCGAGGTGTACGTGGCCGAGACGCCGCAGCAGATCCAGGGGATCTTCCTCAAGGCCGTGTCGCGGCGCGTCTGCGAGCCGTCCTGCTGACGCGGGCAACCGGCCCGGATTCCCCTCGAACGGAACGCTAGATTCCGCTGTCTCTCCATGGAGGACGCGCGCGGCGGCCCCGCGCGCGTCCGGCGTTTGCTGCTAGAACGGGATTCGAGCTAAGTTAGCGTTCTGTTAGTTACGCAGCGAAAGGGGCCGAGCGTGCGCCGCACCCTGTTCAACGAGGACCACGAGGCGTTCCGGGAGACGATCCGGGACTTCATCCAGGCCGAGGTCGCTCCCGTCTACGAGGAGTGGGAGCAGGCCGGGCACCCGCCCCGCGACTTCTACAACAAGCTCGGCGAGCTGGGCGTGTTCGGCATCCAGGTGCCCGAGGAGTACGGCGGCGCGGGCGAGACCAGCTTCAAGTACCAGGCCGTGATATCCGAGGAGTGCGCGCGCGCCGGGGTGAGCTTCGGCGGCTACGGCGTGCACGTCAACCTCGTCCTGCCCTACCTGCTCAAGTACGCCTCCGAGGAGCAGAAGAAGCGCTGGCTGCCGCCGTTCATCAGCGGCGACATGATGACCGCCATCGCGATGACCGAGCCGGGCACCGGCTCCGACCTCGCCGGCATGCAGACCACCGCCAAGCGCGACGGCGACCACTACATCCTGAACGGCGCCAAGACGTTCATCACCGGCGGCGTCCTCGCCGACCGCGTGCTGGTCGTGGCGCGGACGTCCCCGGCGACGCCGGAGAACCGCCGCGCCGGCCTGTCGATCCTGGCGGTGGACACCAAGAGCGAGGGCTACTCGGTCGGCCGCAAGCTGGAGAAGATCGGGCTGCGCAGCTCCGACACCGCCGAGCTGTCGTTCGTCGACGTGAAGGTGCCCGTCGAGGACCTGCTCGGCGAGGAGGGCGCGGGCTTCAGCTACCTGACCCACAACCTCGCCGAGGAGCGGCTCGGCATCGCCACCAGCTCCTACGCGTCCGCGGCCGCCGCCGTCGAGTTCGCCCGCAAGTACGTCCAGGAGCGCACGGTCTTCGGCAAGACCGTCTCCTCGTTCCAGAACACCAAGTTCGTCCTCGCCGAGTGCGCCACCGAGGTCGAGGCGGCCCGGTCCCTGGTCGACCGCTGCATCGAGGCCCTCGACGCCGGCGAGCTGACCCCGGCCGACGCCGCCGTCGCCAAGCTGTTCTGCACCGAGGTGCAGCAGCGCGTCGTCGACAAGTGCCTGCAGCTGCACGGCGGCTACGGCTACATCCTGGAGTACCCGATCGCGCGCCTGTACACCGACGCCCGGGTCACCCGGATCTACGGCGGCACCAGCGAGGTGCTGAAGACCATCATCGCCAAGGACATCCAGGTCTGACACGGCCGGATCCGACGAAGGGCAGGGAGCACGACATGACCGACACCAGGGTCGCCATCGTCACCGGTTCGGCGCGCGGCATCGGCGCCGCCACCGCCGTCCGGCTCGCCCGCGAGGGCTTCGCCGTCGCGGTCTGCGACCTCGACGAGGCCGCCTGCGCCGGCACCGTGGAGACCATCGAGAAGAACGGCGGCAAGGCCCTCGCCGTCGGCGTGAACGTCGCCGACTCCGGGCAGGTCGCCGCCGCCGTCGCGCGGATCGCCGCCGAGCTCGGCCCGCCGGTCGTGCTGGTGAACAACGCCGGCATCACGCGCGACAACCTGCTGTTCAAGATGTCCGACGACGACTGGGACTCGGTCATGTCGGTGCACCTGCGGGGCTCGTTCCTGATGAGCCGCGCCGCGCAGGAGCACATGACGAAGGCCGGCTGGGGCCGCATCGTCAACCTGTCGTCGACGTCGGCGCTCGGCAACCGCGGCCAGGTGAACTACTCGGCGGCCAAGGCGGGCCTGCAGGGCTTCACCAAGACCCTGGCGATCGAGCTGGGCAAGTTCGGCGTGACCGCGAACGCGATCGCGCCCGGGTTCATCGAGACCGAGATGACCGCGGCGACCGCCGAGCGGGTCGGCGTCGGCTTCGAGGACTTCAAGAACGCCGCCGCCAAGGAGATCCCGGTGCGCCGCGTGGGCCGTCCCGAGGACATCGCGGGCGTCGTGGCGTTCCTGGTCAGCGAGGACGCCTCGTTCGTGTCCGGCCAGGTGATCTACGTGGCGGGCGGCCCGAAGGCGTGACCGCTCCGCGGGCGGGGCGCCGGGACGAGCGGACCCGCGACCGGGACGCGACCGAGGAGTCGCTGCGGGCGGCGGCGATCGCGCTGCTGCGCCGCGGCGGCGTCCTCGCGGGCCTCAACCTGCGGCAGGTCGCCGACGAGGCGGGCGTCAACCGCGGGCTGGTCTACCAGTACTTCGGCTCGCGGCGGGCGCTGCTGCGCTCGGCGCTGTTCCACCGGTCCCGGCCGAACGCCGAGGACGCGGCGGGCGCCGCGGGGCTGCCGCTCCGCAAGCGCCTGTCGCGGCTGTTCTGGACGAGCCTGCGCCACCCCGAGCCGGTGCTGCTGGCGACGCTGCTGGTGCTGGACGGCGACGACCGTCCCCGGGTTCTGCTGAACCGCGGCGAGGGCCGCAAGGACCTCGCCGCGGAGGCGGCCCGGGGCGAGCTGCCGATCGACGACGTGGAGGCCGTGCAGGCGGCGATCGCGTCGACGATCTACGGGTACACGCTGCTGCGCGAGCACCTGGCGCGGGAGATCGACGTCCCGGCGGAGGAGCTGGACGGGCGGATGGCGCGCTGCGTGGAGGCGATGTTCACGCGCCGCCCGTCCGATGCCGGGGAGGCCGGTCAGTAGGTCCGCGCCGCCGCGAGCCGTTCCCGCAGCTCGGCGGGCGCCTGCACGAGCGACGGGCCGTACCAGGTGAGGTACCGCCCGCTGACCAGCGCGACATCGGTGCCGGGGAACGACTCGGGGCCGTCGTCCTCGGTGAAGCGGTACGGCTCGTCCGGCAGGACGACCAGGTCGGCGCCGGCGGCGTTCAGCTCGTCCAGCGGGATCTTCGGGTACCGCTCGGGGTGGCCGGCGTAGACGTTGGCGACGCCGAGGCGGGACAGCACGTCGCCGGTGAAGGTGTCGCGGCCGACGACCATCCACGGGCGCCGCCAGATCGGGATCACGGCGGCGCGCGGCTCGGCGGGCGCCGCGTCCGCCCAGACGCGGGCCGCCTCGTCCAACCAGGCCGGGACCGGGACGCGGCACGCTTCGGTGAGCATGCGGCGCAGCGAGGCGAGGGCCTGGTCCACGGTGCGGATCTCGGTCATCCACACCGGGACGCCCGCGGCGCGCAGCGCCTCGACGTCGGCGGGGCGGTTCTCCTCGGTGTTGCCGAGGACGACGTCGGGCCGCAGCTCCCTGATCCGCTCCACGTCCGGGTTCTTCGTCCCGCGCACGCGCGGCACGTCGAGCCCGGCGGTGTGCGTGCACCAGTCCGTGGCGCCCGCGAGGAGCTCCGGCGCGGTCACCGCGACCGTCTCCGTCAGCGACGGGACGATCGACACGACGCGGCGCACCCGCCCCGGCACGGGGACGGGCACGCCGGTGTCGTCGCGGACGGCCATGCGGCGCGGCGCTCAGACGTTGCGGCGGTACTGGCCGCCGACCTCGAAGAACGCGTCGGTGATCTGCTGGAGGCTGCAGACCCGCGCCGCGTCCATCAGCACCGCGAACACGTTCTCGCCCGCGCGCGCCGCCTCCTTCAGCGCGGCCAGCGCGGCGTCGGCCTCGGAGCCGTGCGCGGACTGGAACGACCGGACGCGCTCCAGCTGGGAGCGCTTCTCGTCCTCGGTGGCGCGGGCCAGCTCGATCGTGTCGGGCGTGCCGTCGCCGGAGTCCGGGGTGCGGAAGGTGTTGACGCCGACGATCGGCAGCGATCCGTCGTGCTTGCGCTGCTCGTACAGCATCGACTCGTCCTGGATGCGGCCCCGCTGGTAGCCGGTCTCCATCGCGCCGAGGACGCCGCCGCGCTCGCTGATCCGGTCGAACTCGGCGAGGACGGCCTCCTCCACCAGGTCGGTCAGCTCGTCGATGATGAACGACCCCTGCAGCGGGTTCTCGTTCATCGCCAGGCCCCACTCGCGGTTGATGATGAGCTGGATCGCGAGCGCGCGCCGCACCGACTCGGCCGTGGGGGTGGTGACGGCCTCGTCGTAGGCGTTGGTGTGCAGGCTGTTGCAGTTGTCGTAGATGGCGATGAGCGCCTGCAGCGTCGTGCGGATGTCGTTGAAGTGCATCTCCTGCGCGTGCAGGGAGCGGCCCGAGGTCTGCACGTGGTACTTGAGCTTCTGGCTGCGCTCGTTGGCGCCGTACCGGTCCCGCATGGCGACCGCCCAGATGCGGCGGGCGACGCGTCCGAGGACGTTGTATTCGGGGTCCATGCCGTTGGAGAAGAAGAACGACAGGTTCGGTGCGAAGTCGTCGATGTCCATGCCGCGCGCCAGGTACGACTCGACGTAGGTGAACCCGTTGGCGAGCGTGAACGCGAGCTGGCTGATGGGGTTCGCCCCGGCCTCGGCGATGTGGTAGCCGGAGATCGACACCGAGTAGAAGTTGCGGACCTTGTTGGCGATGAACCACTCCTGGATGTCGCCCATCATCCGCAGCGAGAACTCGGTGGAGAAGATGCAGGTGTTCTGGCCCTGGTCCTCCTTGAGGATGTCGGCCTGGACGGTGCCGCGCACGGTGGACAGCACCCGCGCGCGGATCTCCGCGGCCTCCTCGGCGGACGGCTCGCGCCCGTTCTCCTCGCGGAAGGCGTCGAGGCCCTGGTCGATCGCGGTGTTGAGGAAGAACGCGAGGATCGTCGGCGCGGGACCGTTGATGGTCATCGACACCGACGTGGTCGGCGACGACAGGTCGAACCCGTCGTAGAGCGCCTTCATGTCGTCGAGCGTCGCGATCGAGACGCCGGACGTGCCGACCTTGCCGTACACGTCGGGACGCTCGTCGGGGTCGCGGCCGTAGAGGGTGACCGAGTCGAACGCGGTGGACAGCCGGGTCGCGGGCTGGCCCTCCGACAGCAGCTTGAAGCGGCGGTTGGTGCGGAACGGGTCGCCCTCCCCCGCGAACATGCGGGCCGGGTCCTCGTTGTCGCGCTTGAACGGGAACACCCCGGCGGTGAACGGGAACTTCCCGGGCAGGTTCTCGGCGCGCAGGAACCGCAGCAGCTCGCCGTGGTCGGTGTAGCGGGGCAGCGCGACGCGCGGGATGCGGCTGCCCGACAGCGACTCGCGCGTCAGCGTGGTGCGCAGCTCCTTGTCGCGGATCTTCACGACCTGCTCGTCGCCGGAGTAGGACTCGACGACGGCGGGCCAGCCCTCGATCAGGTCCGCGTTCTCCGGGGCGACGTCGCGGCGCGCCTTCTCAAGCAGCCCCTCGACCTCGGACGCGTCGGTCAGCTCGGCGCGGACCTCGTTGAGGCGCTGCACCCGCCGGACGGCCTCGGCCTGCGCGGCCGTGTCGGCGTGGTAACCGCGGACGGTCTCGGCGATGTCGCTCAGGTACCGGACGCGGCTCGGCGGGATGATCGTGGCGGCGCCGGTCGAGACCCTGGTGTCGACGTGCGGGAGCGCTCCGTCCCGCAGGGTGAGGCCGTACTCGGTGAGCATGCCGCCGAGGTGCTGGTAGAGGGCGGTGACGCCGTCGTCGTTGAAGGTGGCGGCGCTGGTGCCGAACACCGGCATGTCCTCGGGCCGCTGCCCGAACGCCTCCCGGTTGCGGACGAGCTGCCGGGACACGTCGCGGCGGGCGTCCTCGGCGCCGCGCCGCTCGAACTTGTTGATCGCCACGACGTCCGCGAAGTCGAGCATGTCGATCTTCTCGAGCTGGGACGCGGCGCCGAACTCCGGCGTCATCACGTACAGCGAGACGTCCACGAGGGGCACGATCGCGGCGTCGCCCTGCCCGATCCCCGGCGTCTCCAGGATGACCAGGTCGTATCCGGCGGCCTTGACGGCGGTGAGGATGTCCTCGATGTTCTCGGGCAGCTCGCGGGCGCCGCGGGTGGCGAGGGAGCGGAAGAAGACCTTGTCGCCGTCCAGGGAGTTCATCCGGATGCGGTCGCCGAGCAGCGCGCCGCCGCCGCGGCGCCGGGTCGGGTCGACGGCGAGCACCGCGACGCGCAACCGGTCGCGCTGGTCGACGCGCAGCCGGCGGACCAGTTCGTCGGTGAGGGACGACTTGCCGGAGCCGCCCGTCCCGGTGATGCCGAGGACGGGGACGCGCCGTCCGGACGCGGCGCCGGCGAGGGCGGCGCGGTCGGCGTCGGCCAGCTTCCCGGCCTGCAGGCAGGTGATGGTGCGGGCGAGGGCGCGCCGGTCGCCGGCGATCACCGCGTCCGCCGGGACGGGCTCGTCGGCGAGGTCGACGTCGCAGTCCCGGACCAGCTCGTTGATCATGCCGGGCAGGCCGAGCCGCTGCCCGTCCTCCGGGGAGAAGATCCGCACGCCCGCGTCCGCGAGGCGGGCGATCTCCTCGTGCACGATCACGCCGCCCCCGCCGCCGAACACCCGCACCTGCTCGGCGCCCGCCTCCTTGAGGCTGCGCGACAGGTACTCGAAGTACTCGACGTGGCCGCCCTGGTAGGAGCTGATCGCGACGCCCTGCGCGTCCTCCTCCAGCACGGCGTCGACGACCTCGCGGACGGACCGGTCGTGCCCCAGGTGCACCACCTCGGCGCCCTGCGACTGCAGGATCCGCCGCATGATGTTGATCGCCGCGTCGTGCCCGTCGAACAGCGCGGCGGCCGTCACGAAGCGCACCGGGTGCACCGGCTTGTGGAGCGGTCCGGACACGTCCCCCACCTCAACCTTTGGACATCCAATATTTGGAAGTTAAAATAGTTTCCGTGCGCGACGAGGTCAAGACGCCTTACGGTGGGGCGGTGCCCGACACCCCCGACCCCATCTCCGAGGCCCACCGGCAGTGGAGCGCCCGCTGGCCCGAGCACGCCGACCACATGGCGGCCGTGACCTCGGTGATGCGGGCGCAGCAGCTGCTGCTCGGCCGGATAGAGGCGGTGCTGAAGCCGCACGGGCTGACCTTCGCCGCCTACGAGGCGCTCCGGCTGCTCGCCTTCACCCGTACCGGCACCCTTCCCATGGGGAAGATGGGCACTCGCCTCATGGTGCACCCGGCGTCGGTCACCAACGTCATCGGGCGGCTGGAGCGGCGCGGGCTCGTCGGCCGCGCCCCCTCCCCCGACGACCGCCGCGTCGTGCTCGCCACGATCACCCCGGCGGGCCGCGACCTCGCCGAGGAGGCCACCGTCGCGCTCAACGAGGCCGGCTTCGGCATCGCCGCGCTGACCGCCGAGCGCGCCGCCGAGATCACCGCCGCGCTGCGCGCCGTCCGCGTGTCGGTGGGCGAGCTGTCCGACGAGTAGCGGGCGCCGGCCCCCGCCTTGCCCGCCGCGTTCGGGCGGTGACACCGTGGGAACGATCACCGGTACCGGCATCGAGGGGCGGACATGGCGAACGAGACGGTCTTCACCTACGGCGCGCCGCAGCTGAAGTTCGGCACGGGCGCGGCCGAGGAGATCGGCCACGACCTCGCGCAGTACGGCGCGCGGCGGGTCCTCGTGGTGACCGACCCGGGCGTCGCCGCCACCGGCGGGCCGCAGCGCGTCGCCGACGCGATGAAGGCGTACGGGATCGAGGCGGCGGTGTACGACCGCGTCCGCGTCGAGCCGACGGACGCGAGCATGCGCGAAGCGGTCGAGCACGCGCGGGACACCGGCCCGTACGACGCGTACGTCGCGGTGGGCGGCGGGTCCAGCATCGACACCGCCAAGGCCGTCGACCTGCTCACCACCAACGACGGCGACCTCGCCGAGTACCTGAACCCGCCGGTCGGCGCGGGACGGGCGCCGGAGCGGCCGCTGCTGCCGCTCGTCGCCGTCCCCACCACGACCGGGACCGGCGCCGAGAGCACGACGGTCTGCGTCCTGGACGTCCTCGACCTGCGCGTCAAGACGGGCATCAGCCACCCGCGGATGCGCCCGGCGCTCGCCGTCGTCGACCCCGACCTGATGGTGACGCAGCCGGCCGGGGTGACCGCGTCGTCCGGGATGGACATCGTGTGCCACGCGCTGGAGAGCTACACCGCCAAGCCGTACGACGCCTACGAGCGCAAGCGGCCCGAGCAGCGCGTCCCGTACTGCGGCGCGAACCCGGTCTCGGACATGTGGTCCGAGCGGGCGCTCGGGCTGATCGCCCGTTCGTTCCGCGCGGCCGTCCGGGACGGCGAGGACCGCCGCGCCCGCGCCGACATGGCGCTGGCCGCGACGTTCGCGGGGCTCGGGTTCGGGAACGCGGGCGTGCACATCCCGCACGCCAACGCGTACCCGATCGCTGGGCAGGTCAAGGACTTCCGGCCCGACGGGTACCCGGACGGGGAGCCGATGGTCCCGCACGGGATGTCGGTGTCGCTCACCGCGCCCGAGGCGTTCCGGTTCACCTTCCAGGCGCGTCCCGAACGGCACGTCCGTGCGGCCGAGCTGCTCGCCCCGGAGATGGACCGGCCGGACGACCCGGCCGAGCACCTGCCGCGCGCGCTGCTGAGCCTGATGCGCGACATCGGCATCCCGGACGGGATCTCGGGCGTCGGCTACGACGAGGCGGACATCCCCGGCCTGGTCGAGGGGACGATGCGGCAGCAGCGGCTGCTGGTGGCGTCGCCGCGCCCGGTCACCGAGGACGACGTCGCGGGCATCTTCCGGCGGTCGCTCCGGTCCTGGTGAGGCCGCGCCCGCCCCGCGTCGGGCGGATTGCCGGGTATGTCCGCCGCAGGCCCACCCACCGGCCGAATGGGCAGAACGATCCAATATGCTGCGGGTCACATCCGTTGTGTCGCAAGGAGGCGGTGATGGCGGATTCGCCGACGATGACGTACGGCGGGTACCTGCGGCTGGATCGGCTCCTGGACTGCCAGGAGCCCGAGACCGACGCCCACGACGAGCTGCTGTTCGTGATCATCCACCAGGTCTACGAGCTGTGGTTCAAGCAGATCCTGCACGAGGCCGCGCTGCTGCAGCGCCGGCTGGAGGCGGGCGGCAGCGCGGGCGCGCTGCACACCGCGCGCCGGATCGCCAAGATCCTCAAGACCGTGGTCGGGCAGCTGGACGTGCTGGAGACGATGACGCCCCGGCAGTTCGCCGCGTTCCGGCACGCGCTCGGCACCTCCAGCGGCTTCCAGAGCGACCAGTTCCGCGAGATCGAGGCCGTGCTCGGCCGGCGCGGGTTCCCCGCGTCGGTGCTGCGCGGCGACGAGCGCCTGCGCGCCGCGGTGTCGCGGCCGTCGATGTTCGACTCGCTGCTGCGCTACCTCGCCGTGCAGGGCCACCCCGTCCCCCGCGAGGCGCTCGAACGCGACACCTCGCTGCCGTGGGAGCCGGACGCGGACGTCCAGAAGGTGCTGCTGGCGGTCTACGCCGACGAGAACGGGCCCGCCGCCGAGGTGTGCGAGGGGCTCGTGGACGTGGACGAAGGCATCCAGGAGTGGCGGTACCGGCACCTGAAGATGGTCGAGCGGACCATCGGCGCCAAGCTCGGCACGGGCGGTTCGGCCGGGGCCGACTACCTGCGCTCCACGCTGTTCACGCCCGCGTTCCCCGACCTGTGGGAGGTCCGCTCGCAGACCGAGCAGCCGACCACCGGAGAGGAGCCCGCCGATGGCTGAGCGGCGGGGCGAGCGGGTCGCGATCGTCGGCGCGGGCCTCGCGGGCTGCCTGCTCGCGGTGCTGCTCGGCCGGCGCGGCATCGAGGTGACCGTCTACGAGCGGCGTCCCGACCCGCGGATCGCGGGCGCGGAGCGGGGCCGCTCGATCAACCTGGCGATCTCCGCGCGCGGGCTCGCCGCCCTCGAGCAGGTGGGGCTGCGGGACCGGTCGCTGAAGCAGGCGCTGCCGATGCACGGCCGGATGGTGCATCCGCTCGGCAAGGAGCAGAACTTCCAGCCCTACAGCGCCGACGGCGAGCGCGCCATCAACTCCATCAGCCGGGCCCAGCTCAACGAGTCGCTGCTCGACACGGCCGAGGCGACGCCCGGCGTGACGCTGCGCTTCGCCCAGCGCGTCACCGGCGTGGACGTCCAGGCCGGGGCGTTGCTGCTGGAGGACGGCGGCACCGAGCACGCGGACGTCGTCCTCGCCGGGGACGGCGCGTACAGCGCCGTACGCCGGTCCCTAGGCCTGAACGAGGACGCCGACTTCCTGGAGCACGGGTACAAGGAACTGACCGTCCCGCCGCGCGGCGGCGACTTCGCGCTCGACCCGGACGCGCTGCACATCTGGCCGCGCGGCACCTCGATGATGATCGCGCTCCCGAACCTGGACCGCTCGTTCACCTGCACGCTGTTCTGGCCCAAGTCCGACCTCGCGGCGCTGGACACCCCCGAGAAGGTCACCGCGTACTTCGCCGAGCACTACCCGGACGTCGCCGGCCTGATCCCCGACCTGGTCGACGACTACGAGCGCAACCCGGTGGGGTCGCTGGTGACGGTGCGGTGCCGGCCGTGGACGCGGCGGGGCGACGGCGCGATCGTCGCGCTGCTCGGCGACGCCGCGCACGCGATCGTCCCGTTCTTCGGGCAGGGCGCGAACTGCGCGTTCGAGGACTGCATCGAGATCGACCGGTGCCTGACCGAGACCGGCGGCGACTGGGCGCGCGCGCTGGCGCTGTACGAGGAGCGCCGCAAGCCGAACACAGACGCGATCGCCGAGATGGCGCTGGACAACTTCATCGAGATGCGCGACCGCGTCTCGTCCCCCGTGTACCGGGCGAAGCAGGCGGCGACGCACGCGCTGGAACGCCGGCTCGCGGGCCGGTACGTCTCGCGGTACGAGCTGGTGTCGTTCTCCACGATGCCGTACGCGCGGATCCCGGCCCGCATCCGGCGGCAGAACCTGGCGCTCGCGGGCGCGGCGTCAGCAGTTCTCGCGGGCCTGGCCGTGCTCCTGCGCCTCGCGCTGCGCCAGCGCCGCTGACCGGGCGCGGCGGCCGGCCGCCAGGTCGGCGACGGCCGCCGCCAGCGCCAGCACCACGAACGCCAGGATGACGACGAGGCCGCGGCGGAACGCCCCGGCCCAGTCGCCGTGCGTGCTCGCGAGCGCGGAGAAGAACACCGACCCGACCGCCGCGATCCCCGTCGCGGTGCCGACCCGCTGCCCGGTCTGCAGCACCCCGGCGGCGCTGCCGCCCTGCGTGACGTGGACCTCCGACAGCGTGATGGTCTGGTTCGGGGCGATGACGAGGCCGCTGCCGCAGCCCGCGAACAGCAGCGGCAGCGCGGTCGCGATCCCGACGCCCCGTCCCGGCTCCAGCTCGACCGCGAGCCACGCCGCGGCCAGCCCCACCGTGACCATCGCGAGCCCGGCGGCGACGAGCGGCCGCCCGTACCTGGCGACGATGCGCCCGCCGACCGCCGCCGCCACGCCCGACCCGACCGCGAACGGGGTGATGGCGAGGCCCGCCTCCAGCGCGCTGTAGCCCAGGCCGTTCTGCAGGTACAGGGTGAAGATGAAGAAGATCGCGGTGAACCCGGCGAAGTACAGCAGCGCGATCGCCGACCCCAGCGCGTACGAGCGGAGGCGGAACAGCCCGAGGTCCACCATCGGCGCACGGGCCCGCCGCTCCCACCAGGCGAACGCGGCGATGAACAGCGCGCCCGCGAGGACCAGCAGCCATTTGCGGTTCCCGTGCCACTGCTGCTGCTGGACGAGCGGGAGCAGCACGCACACGACGCCCGCGCCGAGCAGCAGCACGCCGGGCGGGTCGAGGCCCTGCTTCTCCCCGCGCACCGGCGGCGGCAGCAGCCGCCACGCCAGGAACAGCGCCGCCACGCCGACCGGGATGTTGACGTAGAACACCCAGCGCCAGCCCTCCTCGGGCCCGGCGAGCGCGATGATGCCGCCGCCCAGCAGCGGCCCGGCGGCCGTCGCGATCCCGATGACCGCGCCGAGCGCGCCGAACGCGCGGCCCCGCTCGCCGCCCTGGAACAGCTGCTGGATGAGCCCCGCGACCTGCGGGTTCAGGATGCCGCCCGCGACGCCCTGGACGAGCCGGGCCAGCACGAGCCACGTCATGGTCGGCGCGATGCCGGCCGCCGCGCTGGCCGCGGTGAACAGCGCCAGCCCGGTCATGAACACCGCGCGGCGGCTGCGCGCGTCGCCGAGCCGCCCGGCGGGCACGAGCACCAGCCCGAAGGTCAGCGCGTAGCCCGACAGGATCCACTGCAGCCCCGCCTCGGAGGCGTGCATCCCCTGCTTGATCGACGGCAGTGCGACGTTGACGATGCTGACGTCCAGCAGCGTCATGAACGCGGCGACGAGGCAGACCGACAGCGCCCGCCAGGGGCGCTGCACCCGGCCCTCCTGGTCGGCGCCCGCCGCCGCCTCCGTCCGCACGAGCGATCTCCTTTCCGGAGATCATCTCGCCAAACCCGGCGCGCGGGGCGCCCCGGCCGCTGTGCCAGAGTTGGCCGGTGACCGAATCCGCACCGGGCTCCGGCCCCGACGAACTGCAGTGCTCCGCGAAGGGCTGCCGCGCCGCCGCGGTGTGGGCGCTGCGCTGGAACAACCCGAAGATCCACACCCCGGACCGGCGGAAGATCTGGCTCGCCTGCGACGAGCACCGCGAGAGCCTGTCGGCGTTCCTCGACCGCCGCGACTTCCTCAAGGACGTGGTTCCGGTCGAGGACCGCGACGCCTGACCGCCGCCTGGAGCGGAGCGCCAGCGGAGCGGAAGGCGGCGGTCAGGCCCGCTTTCGCGGGGGGCGTGGGGGGTCGTCCCCCCACCGAGATACTGCGGGCCGCGGGCGGCCGCTAGGCCTCGTCGAGGACGCGCTCGCCGGCCTGTTCGGGCACGTCGCGCTGCGCCGCCTGCTCCCCGGCGTCCGCGGCGGGCCCGGCGCCCCAGGCCTCGGCCATCTCGGTGAGCCGGGCGGCGGCGTCCCGGGCGGGCGCGCCGCGGCCGACCGCGAGGCCGAGCAGGTAGGCGGTGAGCGGCGCGCCCGGGCGCGCCACCCCGTGCGCGACGTCGCGGGCCAGGTCGAGCACCAGGTCGCGGTCGATGTCGCCGCGCTCCAGGCCGAGCTCGCGGCAGACCGCGCTCATCCAGTCCTCAAGTACCGACATGGGCGTCCCCCTTCAACGCGTCGACGTACGCGATGCCCACTCTCGCACGGTCAAAGCACGTCCGGCCGGGCGAGCCCGTCGGCGCGGGCGAGGTCGTCGGGCGTGTCGCAGTCGTACCACGGGGGCCGCTCCCCGGCGGGGAGCGCGACCATCGCCGGGTCCAGCGGGCCGAGGACGCCGCGCAGGGACGCGCCGGTGTACGCGGCGAGCGCGTCCCGCAGGCGGGCGGTGCGCCAGCAACCGGCGAGCCACTGCGCGCGGCCGTCGCCGTCCACCAGCACGGCCCCGGCGCGCTCCCCCGCCGCGTCCAGCAGCGCGGCGACGTGGACGGGGCGCAGGAACGGCAGGTCGGCGGCCAGCAGGACGGCCCAGGGCGCGCGGACCTCGGCCAGGCCCGCCCGCAGCGCGGGCACCGGACCGGCGCCCGGCGGGTCCTCGCGGACCCGAACGGTGTCCGGCAATACGTCGCGCGGCGGCCCGACCACGATCGTCCGGGACGCGCCGGACGCGGCGGCGGCGACCCACTCGATCAGCGCGCGTCCGCCGACCGGCGCGGCGGGCTTGTCGGCCCCGCCGAGCCGCCGGGCGCGGCCGCCCGCGAGCAGCACCGCGTCGAACGCGGGCACGCGTGTCAGCCGCCGATCGCGGACATCGGCCGGGAGGGCTGCAGGAACGACGGGTCGTCGATGCCGTGCCCGGCCCGCTTCGCCCAGACCGCCTTGCGCCAGCGCTCGGCGATCTCCTCGTCGGACGCGCCGCCGCGCATCGCGTCGCGCAGGTTGGACTCCTCGGTCGCGAACAGGCAGTTGCGGACCTGGCCGTCCGCGGTCAGCCGGACGCGGTCGCAGGCGCCGCAGAACGGCCGGGTCACCGACCCGATCACGCCGACCGTCTCCGGGCCGCCGCCGACCACGAAGGTCTCGGCGGGGGCGCTGCCGCGGTCGTGCGCGGCGTCCGGGGCGAGGTCGAACTCCGCCGACAGCCGCTCCAGGATCTCGTCCGCGGTGATCATGTCGTCGCGGGTCCAGCCGTGCTGGGCGTCCAGCGGCATCTGCTCGATGAACCGCAGCCGGTAGCCGTGCTCGAGGCAGAACCGCAGCAGCGCGGGCGCCTCGTGGTCGTTGATCCCCCGCATCAGCACCGCGTTGATCTTGACGGGTTCGAGCCCGGCGGCGCGCGCCGCCTCCAGCCCGGCGAGGACGTCCGCGAACCGGTCGCGGTGCGCGAGCCGCTTGAACGTCGCCGGGTCGAGGGTGTCCAGCGAGACGTTCGCCCGGTCCAGCCCGGCGTCGGCGAGCGGCCCGGCCAGCCGCGCGAGGCCGATCCCGTTGGTGGTCAGCGAGATCTCCGGGCGCGGCTCCAGCGCCGCGGTGCGCCGCACGATCCCGGTGAGGCCGCGCCGCAGCAGCGGCTCGCCGCCGGTGTAGCGGACCTCGGTGACGCCCAGCTCGCCGACCGCGAGCCCGACGAGCCGGACCACCTCGTCGTCGGTGAGCAGCTCCGGCTTCGGCAGCCAGTCCAGCCCCTCGGGCGGCATGCAGTACGAGCACCGCAGGTTGCACCGGTCGGTGAGCGAGACCCGCAGGTCCGTCGCGGTACGACCGAAGGTGTCGACCAGCACGGGCGCCCCTTCCTGCCGGGTGGACGGCGCGCTGGGCGGGCCGTCCGGGTTACGGTCGATCGGTCCAGCCTATTGCGGCGATCGCCGATCCGTCGCATCGCGGGCTGCGGGCAGGGCCGGTTCGGACGAGGAGGTACGGGTGACGGCGGCACGGGAGTGGGAGTTCGCGGGCACGCGGGGCGCGGTCAGCGCGCGGATCTGGGCGGACGGCGAACCCCGGTACATCGCGGTCCTGGCGCACGGGTACGGCGAGCACCTCGGGCGCTACGAGCACGTGGCGGACGCGCTCGTCCGGCACGGCGCGACCGTGTGCGGGCCCGACCACATGGGCCACGGCCGGTCGGCGGGCGACCGGGTGCTCATCAAGGACTTCGAGGACGTCGTCGCCGACCTGCACACCGTCGTCGAGGCGGCCCGCGGCGACCATCCGGGCCTGCCCGTCGTGCTGATCGGGCACTCCATGGGCGGCCTCATCGCCGCCCGCTACGCGCAGGTCCACGGCGACGTGCTGACCGCGCTGGTGCTGTCGGGGCCGGTCCTCGGCCGCTGGGCCGCCGTGGAGGCGCTGCTCGCCCTCGACGAGATGCCCGACGAGCCCATCGACACCGCCACGCTGTCGCGGGACCCGGCCGTCGGGAAGGCGTACGGCGAGGACCCGCTGGTGTGGCACGGCCCGTTCAAGAAGCCGACCGTCGAGGCCATGGACGCCTGCATCCGCCGGATCAACGAGCACGGGTCGCTCGGCGCGCTGCCCACCCTCCACGTGCACGGCGACGACGACCGGCTCGTCCCGCTGGACGGCACGTCGGTCGGGATCGAGGCGATCCGGGGCGGCGACCTGACCCAGCGGATCTACCCGGGCGCGCGCCACGAGGTGTTCAACGAGACGAACCGCGACGAGGTGCTCGGCGACGTCACCGCGTTCGTCGACCGCGTCCTGGCCTGATCAGCGCCGCACCGGCGGCCGCCGGCGGCGCGGCCCCCGGCGGGGCGCCCCCCCCCGCGCGGCCCCCCGGTGGTCGCCGGGGCGGCGGTGTCGACCGCAGTAAAACAGA
>NZ_JBEZJL010000124.1:0-20331 GCF_040651755.1 Actinomadura sp. NPDC048394
ACCTCATGAGCCGCCGCCTCACCGGCGAATCCACTCCCACATGGCGGGGCACCTGACCCGAAATCAAACGGAACTCGCAGGATGAAACGCCCAGTGAGGGAACGAGGGCGCGAGTGCGATCTGCCACAAGTCCGAGCAGACGACCGATGTGCGCAGGCTCCTCAACCCCGTCCAGCTACTTTCCTTCGGCGCCCAACTGGCGCAGGAAGGCGCGGTTGTCGGTGCGCACCCATTCCTCGATGAGGCGGCCCCGATCGTCGAAGCGAAAGATGTTGATCAGGTCGAACACGACGCGTTCGCCGTTGGGCGGCAGCGGACCGGCCGGCGACTGCGTGAACTCCCGGACGAAGGTGCCCTCGATCCAGGTCTGGCAGGCCATGTGGTCGCCCTCGGCAACGACGATGCCGCGCCGGATCGACCGGTCGTCGAAGGCGGCGCGCACCGCCGCGAAATAGGCATCGAGTCCGGCGAAGTCGGATTCGAAGCCGTCGGGGCCGTGAAAGCGGAACTTGTCGGTGTCGAAGTACGTCGCGGCCTCGGCCGGATCTTCGCCCGATACCTCCAGCTCACCGGCGCGGACCACGCGCGCCACCAGTTCTTCCCGGGTAAATCGCTTCGTCATGGCTCCAGCCTGCCTTCGCCGAACCATGCTGTCCAACGATGGTTTCGCACCGAATCCATGAGCTAAGCGCATGGTAGGTTCCGGCCATGGCCGAGTTCACCCTCACCGGTCTGCGCATCGTCCACCAGGTCGCCGCCGCCGGATCGTTCACCCGGGCCGCCGAGATCCTCGGCTACACCCAGTCGGCCGTCTCCCGCCAGATCGCGGCGATGGAGGCCGCGGCCGAGGCACCGCTGTTCGACCGCAGCCGCCGAGGTGTGGCACTCACACCGGCCGGCCAGGTGCTCGTCCGCCGCGCGGGCGAGGTCCTCGCGGACCTGGCGGCGACCGAGCTGGAACTCGCCGGTCTTCGTGACCGGCTCGCCGGCCGCCTGACGATCGGCGCCTACCCCACCGCCGCCATGGCGCTGGTCCCGCGGGCGATGGCGCAGGTGACATCCGGCCATCCAGGGCTCGCCGTGGTCCTGGACGAGGCCGCCACGCCGACCCTGCTCCGGCGGCTGAGGGCCGGGCGGCTGGACGTGGCGGTCATCGGCATCGGCCAGGGCCTGCCCGACTACGACCTGAGCGACCTGCGGCAGACCGCCGTGCTCCAAGGCGACCTCCTGGTCGCCGTCCCGGACACCCACCGATTCGCCAACCACACCACCGTCACGGTGCCGGACCTTGCCCGAGAGCAATGGATCACCGGCGACGGCACGGCCGGAGAGCCGCAGTTCGGAGCCTGGCCCACCCTGACCGACCCGCACATCGCCCACACTTCGCGCAACTGGTCGACACGCCTCGGCCTGGTCGCGGCAGGCCTGGGCATCACCGTCATCCCCGCCCAGGCCCGCCCGGCCCTGCCGGCCGGTGTACGGGCCGTGGCCGTCACCGACAGCCACTGGACCGGCCGCGCGACCCTCGCCGTGACCAGGCCACACCCGTCCGCGCAGGCACAGGCGATGGTGACGGCCCTGCAGGACCAAGCCGCCGATCTCCACGACGCCCCAGTCGTTGATCAAGGACCGATCTGATCCCGCGCCGCCGCGAGGAAGGCGATCACGCTTTGATCAGCTGTCCGCTCATCGTCCATAGCCGCTGGGCGGCCTGGGGGTCGATGGAGTGCGGAACGACGTTCTGGGAGCGGATCAGGTCGGCGCCTTGGGCAGTGGGATCGACGGCGTCGTCCAGCGGCGAGATGTCGTTGTCCCTGAGGTAAACGCCGCCGGTGTCGGCGAGCACCGGACTGGCGGCACCGAACACGATGGTGGCGGCACCCTGCTGGGGCGTCTTCTTTTCGCCCGCGAGGCCGATGATCGGCCGGCCTCGTCGACCAGGCCCATCGCCACGTTCATGGCCCGCACCTGGTCCGAGGGCATCGAGCCGCCCAGGTTCGTGCCGACGATGATGCCCGGGTGCGCTGCGTAGCCGCGGATCCCATCCTGGGACCACCGGCGGTCCAGCTCGACGGCGAACGGCATGTTGGCGGTCTTGGACTGGGCGTAGGCGAGATGGCCGCCATAGCCGGTGGCGAAGTGCGGGTCGTCCCACCGGATACCGGAGATGCGGGTCGCACCGGAGGTCGTGTTGACCACGGCGGTGCAAAACTGCGGGTCACTGAGCCAGCCCGGCGGCTGAAGTCTGAGGATGCGGGTGCCTAAACGCCCTAATGCATACCCACCTCACTCGCTGGGTTCGGGGCCGCGTCGGCACGCGGCGACATGGGACGGCAAAGAAATCGGGCTCGATACGGTAAGGCCAGCACAGAATGACACCGAAAACGCCGCGTTGATACGACAGTTTCGGACTTTCAATCCACAGGGGTCGAGTTGCTCGGATCCGCCCACCGGCATCCGTGTTCATCCAGGTGAGAGGCGGCCTTGTCCGACAGTCCGCTCCATCGACACGAACCAAGGACAACTGACGCTGTAGCGGCCTTCGCAGCCGATTATGATCTTGTTTGTCGTATAGCACCACCTCCCAGATTGCAGGGAGCCGCACGGGAGCCAATTAGGGAGCCACCTTTGGTCGACTCCCCCGGACCCGCCGCGACTCCCCCAGGGCGTTTCTGCAGGTGAGAGGCTCCCCGATCGACTGATCTGCTGCGCCTGGGGGTCAAGGGGTTGTGGGTTCAAATCCCGCCGTCCCGACAGAGAAGTACCAGCTCAGAGGCCGTTTTCTCCATACGGAGGACCGGCCTCTTGATCGTTTGTTGGCCGCGTTAGCGAACTCAGCCGCCCCTGGCGGCAATGACCAGTACAGGCCGCCTCAGCCGATCGACACCGCAAGGTCATCTCGCGGCGGCCAGGCCCCTCCACGGAACGCCCGCCGCCACATCAACGTGACCGGCACCTACTCCTTCAGCCGGCCCGACCTCGGTCCCACCGGCGTCCGCGCGCTCCGCAGCACCGACCAGCCCGGCTGGGATGCAGATCAGTCATAGTGCTTGCCACCGGATCCGCCGCAGGCCGCCGCTCGCCTCGGGCCCCTCCTCCTTGGGGTGTCTGAGAAGTCCCCGATGGGTTCCGGGGTGTGGTCGGGCTTCGGGGCGGGCCGGGTCGGCGGCCGATGAACGGAGGTAAGGGGTTCAGCTGTTCTTGAAGGGGTTGAGGGTCTTGCCGGCGAGATAGGCCAGGCGGGTAGGCAGGGGTTTCATGGCGGCGGCGGAGATCTTGTTGACGAGTCCGGGGACGCACACGGGTTTGCCGTTCTGGACGGCTTTCCAGCCTTCGGCCACGACGACTTCGGGTTGCTGCCACAGGATGCCGGGTAGGTGGTTGGCTTTGTCGCGGGTGCCCATGACGTCGTGGAATTCGGTGTGGGTGAAGCCGGGACACAGGGCGGTGACGTAAATGCCGTGGGGTTTGAGTTCCATGTCGAGGGCTTGGGAGGTGTTGAGGACGTAGGACTTGATGCCGGTGTAGAGCAGGCTGGCCGCGGGCGGGGCGAACGCGGCGACGGAGGACAGGTTGACGATGCGGCCCCAGCGGCGTTCCTTCATGCCGGGGATGACGCGGTGGGCGAGTTCGGTCTGGGCGGTCACCATCAGCTGGATCTCTCCGGCGAGAGTGTCCCAGGGGGTGTCGGCGAACGCGGTCTTGCCCGACAATCCGGCGTTGTTGATCAGGACGTCGATGTTCAGGCCCTGCTCGTCGGCGTATCGCAGGATCGCTGCAGGGGAGGCGGGGTCGGTGAGGTCGGCGGCGAAGACCTCACATCGGACCTTGTGCTGTTCGGTGAGCTGGGCGGCGAGTTCGTGGAGGCGGTCGGCGCGGCGGGCGACCAGCAGGAGTTGGTAGCCGCGGGCGGCCAGGTGGCGGGCGAACGTCGCGCCGATGCCTGCGGAGGCGCCGGTGATGAGCGCGGAGCGGGGGACGGTGGTCACGTCAGGATTCCTTCGGTCGAGCTGATGGTGAGGGGCCGCTGCCGGGGAGCCGGGTGATGAGGTCGGCGCCGAACAGGGCCGCGGGCGTGTGCGCGCCGAGACGGGGGGCAGTGGCGGCGAGGAGGTCGGTGACGGCGGTGAGGGCGCCGTTGATGGTGAGGTGGTAGGGGTTGGCCGTGGTGATGCGGGCGGTGGCCCGCCGGCCGGCCGGGTCGGTGGTCTCGCCCCACACGTGGGCGCTGCTGGTGGCACGTTGGTTCGCGTCGGGGCCTTTCACCGTCTTGTCGATCAGCTTGTGCACGGCGTCGCGGACGCGGGGACGGGCCAGCAGTCCGGTGAATCGCCTGCTGATCTGGGTGCCGCGGATCAGCGGGGAGGGCATCGGGAGGTACACCTCGATGTTGGGGATCGCGGTGCTGTGGTGGACGCTGTGGAGGTCGGCGGCGGGGAAGGCGAGCGCGGGTTCGGTGCCGTTGCCGAAGCAGCGCGGGCCTGGCCGTCGGTCTCGCGGGCGTAGGCGAAGACGTCCATCTCGCCGGTGATGTCGAGGTAGTGGGTGCTGGTGCGCACGCACGCGTCGATCATCAGGGGCGCCGTCACCGAGAACGGCCCGGCGCCGAGGTCCTCGGCCAATAGCTTGACCGCTGTGAGGTTCCGGCCGGCGAGGACCGGTTCCAGGCCCCTCTTGCGCGCCTCCCGGGCGATCAGCTCGCCGGTATGGCCGTTGGCGCCGTACAACAGCCACTTCGTCACTGGGCGGCCTCCTTCGGGCCGGGCAGTTCACGCGAGCCCGGGGTGAAGCCGCGGCGAGCGGTGCCGATGTCACCGCGGTAGGCGCCGACGGGGCCGGTGAGCAGGAAGGGCAGGGGGATGCGGCGCTGCCGTGCGGTGAATCCCCACGTCCCGATGCCCAGGTAGACACCGGGCGCCGCGCGGCGGACCTCGTCGACCATATTGATCGCCCCGCACATCGAGGCGTAGGCGCGGTAGACCAGCGTGTAGGCGGGACGGCCGTCATAGCGCGACGGTGCGATGAGCGTGTGCATCGCATAGCGCTGCCGGATGCGGCCGAACTGGCGGAAGGTGTTGTAGCCGCGCCCGATCTGGCCGTCGACGGGCCGGAACGCCTTGCACAGCCACGGCGCGAGCGGATTCGACACTGTGCCGCGCCCGGTCACCGAGGCGACCAGGTTGGGCTGGGCCAGCAGCCGGGCGGTGTACTCCCCGTCCATCTCCTCGATGGACGGGGCGGGCAGCGTGGCGAAGAACGCCAGCAGCCCGGTCGTGTCCAGCCCGAGCAGCTCGGCAGCCGCGTGGCCGGTCTCCATGGGGGCCCACCTCACTTCTTGAACGGTCTTCAAGAAACCTAGCGCCTTCTTGAGGGGCGTTCAAGATAGGATGTGGGGGTGCCCCGGAACCGACGCCCCCAAGACCGCGAGGAGAAACGCGAGGAGATCCTCGCCGCCGCCCAGCAGCTGTTCATCGACGACGGCTACGAGTCGGCGTCCATGGGCCAGATCGCCAAGACCGCCGGCGTCACCGTCAACACGATCTACTGGTACTTCCGCGACAAGGACGACCTGCTCATCGCCGTCCTGGACCGCCTGCTGGCCGAAGCCCTCGCCCAGTACACGACCATCGCCGACCGGCCGCTCGGCGACCGGCTCCTGTGGGCCGTCGACCAGCTCGAACGGCTGCACGGCCTCGTCAACACCGTCCACACCCGCGCCCCGGCCTCACCCGCCGTCCACGCCTGGCACACCGGCTTCCACGAACTCGCCGACACCCTGGTCGCCGACGACCTCCGCAAAGCCGGCGCCGCCGAAGCCGACCTCCCCGCCATGACCGCGATCGGCACCTTCGTCATCGAAGGCCTCCTCACCCACCGGCCCGACGATGCCGACAAACGAGCCGTGATCGACCTCCTCGTCCACAGGCTCACCACCGCGCCGACCCGAACCTGACCGGAACATCTCGCCGCACCACGCAGGGGTGTCTGAGAATCGTTCGATTCTTCAACACCCCGCGCGCAGTCTCTTCACTGCCCGAGCGCCCCGGAAATCTGTCGGAAGAACGTGTTGAGAACTTCGAGTGTTCAACAACACCGACAGCACCGTTTTTCCTGCACTTCCAGTTGTGACGACGTTCCCGGGCGATGCCCCGCCCTCCGCGGTGATCCGCCAGGCCGCCGACGATCTTCTCAGCACCGAGCCCACGGTCCTCACTGGCGCGCCGCTCAGCTTCGACCACGGCCTCCCGAGCATCGACGGCGCCAAGGTCTGGTTCTGCTCCGACGAACACACCACGTTCAGCACCGAAATCGGCACCCGACCCGCAGTGGGCGACCTCATCCGCGTGCTCTCCGCCCACGTCGATCCGACCGTGACCCTCCACGGTCGACGGCGAACAGGTGATCGAGCGATGGCCGGTCGACATGCGCGGCTGGCAGTGATCGCCGTGCCGCCGCCGGGCGGGGCTCAGACGACGGTGAGTCCGATCTCGGTGCAGGCCCGGCGGAGCGTTTCGAGGCCGAAGGCCTCGGTGGGGCCGACCACTCCCGGGGTGAGGTCGGAGTGCGTGGTGATGTGGTGGGCGGCCCAGGCGATGAGTTCGCCGGTCAGGCCGTAGGGGTTGGATCCCTGGAGGTGGATCTCGGCGAGGGGCCGACTGCCCGGGACCCCGCTCGAGGCGACGGCGACGACGTGGGACGGGATGCGGGCGCGCATGGCGGCGTCAGGACCGCCAGAAGGGCCGAGCAGGAGCGGGCGCGACAGGAAGTCGATCAATCGACGGCCCGCGGGCAGGCGCACGGCGGTGTTGGCGAGCCCCGAGAGGAGGGAGAGGGGGCGGCTGAGCGCGGGGAACCATCCGTTGTAGACCGTGACCTCCTCCAGGCCCGGGAAGGCCTCGGGCAGGAACAGCACCTCGGTGCCGGAGACGAGGGAGGCGGACTTGCGGCGGTCCCCGACGGTGAAGCCGTGGACGCGGGAGGCGGTGCGCTCCTCGACCAGACGGTTCCGGTACCAGCGCGGCGAGGGAAGCGTCAGGCCGTCGCGCATGGTGGCGCGGGTGCCGCCGCTGATCCCGCGCCAGAGCGGGCCGCCGGCGAAGTAGCCGATGCGGAGCGCGCGTGCGGCGTCGCCCGCTTCCAGGGCGGCGAGCGTTCCGGCCAGGACGCCGGGAACGTAGTCGTAGCCGAAGGCGGGCAGCATCACCGCGCCCGTGTCGCGCGCACGCTCGTGGTGCCGGTCGCGCAGGGTGCGGACGAACCCGACCTCGCCGGTGGAGTCGATGTAGTGGGCGCCGGCGTCGGCGGCGGCCTGCGCGACGGGGTACCCGAAGCGCTCGAACGGGCCGACGGTGGTGATCAGGACGTCGCCGCGCCGCAGATGCTCCTGCAGGCCGGCGGGCTCGGTGGCGTCCACGATCACGTGGTCGAGGCCGCCTGACCGCTCGGCCAGGGCCGTCACCGCGGCGGCATTGCGTCCGGCGATGGTCGGTTTCACTCCGCGGCGCAGAAGGGCGGCCAGGACCAGGTCACCGGTGTAGCCGGTGGCGCCGAGCAGGATGATGCGGCCGGTCATGGACTGTGCTCTCCCTTGGGACGTTCACGCCGACATGGCGGCACGGAATTGCGCGGAAGGACGAAGGGACCTGGCCCCGGCTGGAGCGTCCGGCGGACGGTGCTCAGCGGGGCTGCGGGGTGAGGTCGTTCACGAGGCGGTCGGCGAGCCGCTCGGAGGAGGCGGGGTTCTGCCCGGTGTACAGGTTGCGGTCGACCACGATGAACGGTCGCAGCGGCAGGCGCGCCTTGACGTAGTCAGCGCCGCTCTCGCGCAAGCGGTCCTCCAGTAGCCAGATGGCCTTGCGGCCGAAGCTGTTGAACTTCTCCTCCAGGTTGGACAGGCCCGTCATCCGGTAGCCGGTGAACGGCCACGATCCGTCCTGGTTCTTGGCTGCGAACGCCGCGGCCGGTGCGTGGCACAGCAGCGCCAGCGGCTTGCCGGAGTGAAGCACGCGGGTCAGCAGTGCGCCCGAGACCGGGTCATAGGCCAGGTCCTCCATGGGGCCGTGCCCGCCGGGGTAGAAGACCACATCGAACTCGTCCGGGTCGATGTCCTCCAGGGTCCTGGGGCTGTCCAGCTCGGTCTGGATCGAGTCCAGGTACCGTGCCACTTCGCGCAGCTTGGACGGCCTGCCGGCGGTGCGGGACATGCTGAGCCGGTCCAGCGTCGGCGCCTTGCCGCCCGGGGTCGCGATCGTGATCTCCCATCCGGCCCGGGTGAAGATCTTGTGCGGCACCGCCAGTTCCTCACCCCAGTAGCCCGACGGGTGCACCGCGCCGTCCCGCAGTGTCCACCGATCGGCTGCGGACACCACGAAGAGAGCCTTGGTCATCTCTCTGTCTCCCTCCGATAGCGCCGGATCCACCGACGATCCGGCTGAGAGGCCAAGAGCCGCGGCTGGACGACCGTCCGTCGATCGTGCAGGTCACGGCCATGGCGACCGCCATCCGGATACCCCGGCACCCAATGTTTACACCATCCACATTAGGTGGTGGAGTATGCAGTGTCAACATTGATCCCGACCCCACCCTTCGCGGGCGCCGCGGCACTCGCGAGCCACCTTGTTGACGGTGCTTACATTGCCGGATAGCCTCATGTATGCATTGCTAACATCAGCGTGAGGAGCTCCCGATGTCATCAACCCGGCAGGACGTGGTCGAGGTCGAACTCGGCGGCCGCAGGGTCCCGGTCCCCAAGAACGGCCTCTACGACCGGTACCGGATGGACACCGACCTCGACGAGGTCGCCCGCGACCCCCGCGTCCCCAGCGTGGACTTCTTCCGGCGGATGCCCAAGACCAGGGTCGATTCCCTGATCGGCGCCACGCTCAGCCCGAACTTCTACTACCGCATCTCGACCGCGCGGCTGACGATGCTCGCCCGTTCCCGTGCGATCCGTGCCCGACTGCCCGTGGAGTTGGCGCCGCTGGAGGTCGCGCCGGGTCTCGGGCTGGTCTCGGTCATGTTCTTCCGCTACGACGTCTGCGACATCGACTTCTACACCGAGGCCGCCGTCGGCATCGCCGTGCGACCGGCCCGGCACGGCCGGCTCGGATTCGTCGACCTCCTCGCCGCCCTCAAGAACGAGAACCTCGATTCCTATGTGCTGTCGCTGCCAGTGAGCACCGACATCGCCCAGGTCCGCGGCCACGACGGCTACGGCTTCCCCAAGTGGGTCACCGAGCTCGATGTCGACATCGACGGAGATCGGACGGCGGCGCGCGTCGCCAACGACACCGGCGGAACCGACCTGGCGTTCTCGGCGCCGACACCTGCCCAGACCCGTCACCCCAGCGGCCGGCGCGTCTCCACCCTGACGTCGTACACGACGATCAACGGCGCGTGGCACTCGACGCTGAGCCAGACCAACGTGCTCGCCGCCGGAACCGCGCACCTCCCGCGCGGCGCCGCTCTCCAGGTCGGCGAAGGCCGCTTGGCCGACGACCTGCGATCGCTCAAGCCCATCAAGAGCGTCCAGCTCGACGTCGTCACCGAAGGCCAACTCGCCCTGCACATGCCGGTCCCCACCTCGGTCCCTGACCGAAACTGAACAAGGAGCCCTGCCATGGCCACCCATCACGCCGGCCCGGCGCCCGTCGTGCCCAGCCCCCTGCCGCCGTCGCTGACCCCGGCCCTCGTCAAGCGGCTGGCCCGGCGGGTCACCGCCGCGGCGAACGCCGCGCGCATCACCACCAGCGCGCCCTACACCGGGACGCCGCTGGCCGACCTGCCGGTCTCGACGCCCGCGGACGTCGAGGGCGCCTTCGCGCGCGCCCGCACCGCCCAGCGGGACTGGGCCGCCATGTCCGTCCGCGAGCGCAAGAGGATCCTGCTGCGTTTCCACGACCTCGTCCTCGCCCGCCAGGACGAGGCGCTGGACCTGATGCAGGCCGAGAGCGGCAAGACCCGCCGCGACGCGTTCCTCGAGGTGACCGACATCGCGATCACCGCCCGATACTACGCGCGCAGCGCCGCCCGGCTCCTCGGGCCCAAGCGGCGCCGCGGCGCGATCCCGGTCCTGACCCGCACCACCGAACTGCGCCACCCCAAGGGCGTCGTCGCGGTCATCTCGCCCTGGAACTACCCCCTCAGCATGGCCGCCGGCGACGCCATCCCAGCGCTCATGGCCGGCAACGCCGTCGTCCAGAAGCCCGACACCCAGACCGCGCTCACCGCGCTGTGGGCACTCGACCTGATGCACGAGGCCGGCCTGCCCTCCGGCGTGTGGCAGATGGTGATCGGACGAGGCGGTTCCATCGGCGGCGCGCTGATGGCAGGCGCCGACTACATGATGTTCACCGGCTCCACCGCCAGCGGCCGCCGGATCGCGCGCGACGCCGGCGAACGCCTCATCGGCTCCTCCCTCGAACTCGGCGGCAAGAACGCCATGCTCGTCCTCGAGGACGCCGACATCGACCGTGCCGCCGACGGCGCCGTCGCGGCGTGCTTCCCCTCCGCCGGCCAGCTCTGCGTCTCCATCGAACGCCTCTACGTCGCCGAGGCCGTCCGCGACCGCTTCGTCGCCGCGTTCGTCGCCCGCACCAATGCGCTCCGCATCGGCGCCGCCTACGACTACAGCAGCGACGTCGGCAGTCTCACCACCCCCGCCCAGCTCAACACCGTCACCGCGCACGTCGACGACGCCGTCACGAAGGGCGCCACCGTCCTGGCCGGCGGCAGGGCGCGGCCCGACCTCGGCCCGCTGTTCTACGAACCGACCATCCTCACCGACGTCACGCCCGACATGACGCTGTACGACAACGAGACCTTCGGGCCCGTCGTCTCGATCTACCCCGTCCGCGACAACGAGGAGGCGATCACCCGGGCCAACGCCACGCCCTACGGGCTCAACGCCAGCGTGTGGACCCGCAACGGCGCCCGGGGCCGGGCCGTGGCCGCCCGCCTCCACGCCGGCACCGTCAACGTCAACGAGGCGTTCGCCGCCGCGTGGGGAAGCATCGACGCACCGATGGGCGGCATGGGCGACTCGGGCATCGGCCGCCGCCACGGGGCCGACGGGATCCTGAAATACACCGAGCCCCAGACCGTCGCCCACCAGCGCGTCCACGGGTTCACTCCACCGGCTCGCATTTCACCCCAGACCTGGGCCCTCCTCATGACCACCGCGCTGACGGTGATCAAGAAGGCCGGCTCTCGTTGAGGCATCGCGGCCCGCGCTCGTCCGGCCGGTCGGCCCTTCCGCGCGGGCCCGCGTGCCCATCGCCTACCATGTGCGCGGCGCATACATCGACCGATCGGCGTAGGCGCCGTCGATAGAGGAGTGTGATCAATGGCGCGCGAAGGTGCCTCTTACCACCATGGCGACCTGCGCGCCGCCTGCCTGCAGGCGGCGCGGGAGCTGCTCGAGGAGGACGGCAGCGCCGCGCTTTCGCTGCGGGCGGTGGCGCGGCGGGCCGGCGTGTCGGCGACGGCCCCTTACCGTCACTACGCCGACCGCGACGCACTGGTCTCCGCGGTCGGCGCGCAGGGCTACCGCGAACTCGCCGAGCACCTCAGCGCCGCTCACCCCTCGCCCGCCACTCCCGACGACCTCGCCGCGGTCGCCGTCGCCTACGTGCGCTTCGCGCTCGACCATCCGGCGCTGTTCCGGGTGATGTTCGCCGAGCCCTGCGACCCGAACAACGAGGAGCGGGTCAGCGCGACCATCGCCATCTGGGAGTACGTGCGCGGCATCGTGCACGGCACCTTCCCCGACGCGGATCCGGACGCCCTGTCGACCTCGATCTGGGCCCTGGTCCACGGCCTGGCGTTCCTGCACCTGGACGGCAAGCTCGACGCCTCCTCCCCCGGCGCGGTCGCCGGCCAGGTCGGCGACGCCGTCCGCGCGCTCTTCGCCGCCTCGCCGGCAATATCGCGGACGGCGACGACCCCGCCCACGCCGGAGAGTTGAGGTCCACGGGGTCAGCCTCGGCCAGAACCCGCGCGGCAGGTCCTCGCTTGTGCGCCGCTCGCGGTCTTCTCGATGCGGTCCCGGAGTTCACGGTGTTCCCGGGGGCGGTTCATGCACACGGCACCGACCAGATCTCCGCTGTGCACGAAGCGGATCGAGGCGTCGCGGCCGGCGAGATCGCCGGACACCACGGGCTCGCCCGCGAGACGTCCACAGATCTGGAGCTTGAGGTCGTACTGATCGGACCAGCACCAAGGGATCGCCGTGTGCGGAGAACGCCGGCCGAGCATGTTCCGCGCGGCGGTGGCGCCCTGTGCCTGGGCGTCCGACCAGTGTTCGCGACGTCCCGCAGGGAGGCGTGCGACGTCTCCGGCCGCGTAGACGGCCGGATCGAACGTGGTCAGGCAAAGGTCGACGAGGATGCCGTCGTCCACGGGCAAACCGCTGTGCGCGGCGAGCTCCGTCTCCGGAACGATGCCGATCGCGGCGAGCACATGGTCGCCGGACCATTGCACGTCGTCACCAACGGCGCGAAAGCCGCCACCGGGCAGGCGGGTGACGTGCCGTACCGGTGTGTTCAACCGCAGGTCGACACCGTGCTCGCGGTGCAGCGCAGCGATGGGTGCGGCGAGCTCGCCGGGCACGACCCGCCCCAGGACCCGGTCGTCGGCCTCCCAGACGGTCACCTGGCATCCCATGGCCGACGCCGTCGCCGCCGTCTCCAGCCCGATGAGCCCGGCGCCGATGATCAGTATGCGCCCGCCCTCGCGCAGACGGGCGCGCAGCGCCAGTGCGTCCTCACGAGTCCGCAGCGTCGGCACGCCCTCGATCGTGCGCGGCCGACCGCCGGTCGCGAGCAGGAGCCGGTCATAGCCGAGTTCGGTACGGTCCGACAACTGGACCGTCCTCCGTGCGCGATCCAGCGCCGTGGCCGTGACACCACTGCGCAGATCGATGTGCTGCACCGCCCACGCCTCAGCGGATCTCAGCCGTATCCGCTCAGTCGATGTCCGTCCGGCGAGCAGATCCTTCGACAGCGGCGGCCGTCGATAGGGCTCTGCGTGCTCGCTGCCGACCAGCACGACGCCGCCCTGGTAGCCCTCGGCTCGCAGGGTCAGCGCGGCCGTGGCGCCGGCGATCCCGGTGCCGACGATGACGATGCGGGCGGACTCGCCGATCCGGTCAGGCACGGCTGATTTCGATCATCTGGAAATCGGCTTTGGCCGCACCGCACTCGGGACAGGACCAGTCGTCGGGAATGTCCTGCCAGCGGGTGCCCGGCGCGATGTCCTCCTCAGGCCAGCCCTGTGCTTCGTCGTAGACGAAACCGCAGACCACGCACTCCCACACTCGGTACCGCATGTCACACCTTCTCGAAATCGACGGCCTCGCGGACACCGCAGTCCGGACAGCACCAGTCGGCGGGAATCTCCGCCCAGGGCGTCCCGGCCGGAAAGCCTTCGCGTGGCTCCCCGGCCTCCTCGACGTACTCGTAACCACAGACCGGGCAGCGGTAGGTCAAGGCGCCACCCCCGTGCTCTCGCCGGACGGCGTAACGCCGTAACGGGCGTACTGCCCGGGCTGGATGTTGGCCAGGCTCGCATCACCGCCGTAGTGGGCGATGACACGCTTGTCCATGACACGCCGCCACAATGGCGGCACGAAAACAAGCCTGGTCATCACCGAATAGCCCGCGGGTAGCTGCGGCGCCTCATCGAAGTGCCGAAGGGCCTGGTAGCGGCGGGTGGGGTTCGCATGGTGGTCACTGTGGCGCTGCAAGTGGTACAGCAGGATGTTGGAGGCGATGCTGTTGCTGTTCCACGAGTGCCGGGGGGCACAGCGCTCGTACCGTCCGCTGGGCGTCTTCTGCCGTCGAAGCCCGTAATGCTCCAGGTAATTGATGACCTCCAGCATCGTGAATCCGAACACCGCTTGGACGAGCAGGTAGGGCGCGATCCCAGGCCCGAACACCGCGATCAGGGCGCCGAACAGGACGACGGTCATCGCCCAGGCGTTGACCACGTCATTGCGCATCGTCCATGGCCGTTTGCCCATGCGCGCCAAACGCGCCTTCTCCAAGCGCCACGCAGATGCGAGACCGCCCCACACCGTGCGAGGCCAGAACCGGTAGAAGCTCTCACCCAGCCGGGCGCTGGCAGGATCCTCCGGGGTGGCCACCCGGACGTGATGGCCGCGGTTGTGCTCGATGTAGAAGTGCCCGTACGCCGTCTGCGCCAGAGTGATCTTCGACAGCCAGCGCTCCACCGACTCCTTCTTGTGGCCGAGCTCGTGGGCGGTGTTGATACCGACACCACCGACGTTGGCGATCGTCAGGGCGAGGCCGATCTTGCCGAGCATCGACACATCGCCGCGCGACCATATCCAGGACGCCATGATCAGGCCCGCGTACTGGAGCGGCACGTATAGATAGACGCACCAACGGTAGTACTTCTGCTTCTCCAGCCAGGCGAGGACGCTCTGGGGGATTACTGGAATCCTCGCCCAGAACGCTGTCGAGGATCGGTCCGAACAGGCCCAGCACCAGAACCCCGGTGAACCAGAAGATCTCCCATCCGCTGAGCGTGACCAAGCCCCAGGACAGGAAAGGCGACAAGGGGACGAGCAGGCCCAGCAGCCATAGATGCTTCTTCCTGTCGACCCACGTCACGTTCGTGACGCCGGCGGTCACCGTTGCCATGACAACCTCCATGTGCCGGCGGGTGCGGTTCCGCTCAGCACTCCTCCGGAGTCCGTTGACACCGTCAGAGCCACCATGCCACGGTAAGTACGAGGTAAACAAGGTTTATGCTGTACGCCACATCGCGAGGAGCCCCGCTTGCCGACCCGCGATCTCTACACCGCTCCTGTCCCACCCTGCGGCTGGACGGTCCCCATGGCCGGCGACACCCGGTTCACCTGGGAGTACGACAACGCCCGCGAAAAGCTGCTCGCCCTTTGACGTAGGTCAGGATCTGCTTCGGCTAGGCCAGCCCCACCTTCTCCTGGAGGAAGCGGGAGAAGATCTCCACGTACCGCGGACTGCTGGCTCTGCATGACCACTACAGGCAGCTGTCGGCTCGTGAACTCGCCGCGGGCGCCCTGCGGCAGGGACCGCCGCGGGGCCGTCCGTGGCGTGCTCCGTCCACGCACGGCCCCCCGGGGAATGGATAGTCTCTGGTTGGCAGCGCAGGCGATGCGTCCTGCACAACGATGAGGCCACGCGAACGGGACGGTGATGGCGACCAGACGGGCCGATCGCGTCGAAGGGCTGACACGCGAGCAGATCGTGCGGACCTCCATCACGCTCATCGAGCGAGACGGCCCCAAGTCCCTGTCCATGCGCAAGATCGCGGCCGAACTCGACGTCGGCGTGATGTCCCTTTATAACCATGTACCGAACAAAGAGGCGCTTCTCGAAGCGGTGGCCGAGTCCATACTGTCCGGTCTCGTCGTCCCCGAGCCTGACGCCGCGCCTCACCAGGACTGGAAGCGCAACGTCCGCACCCTGGTCGCCGCCTTCCGTGCGACCGCCCACCGCTACCCCCGCAGCATGTACCTCGTACTGACGAGCAGGGTCGGGCAGCGGTTCGGTTCGCGGACGGCCCAGCGGGCCCTGGCATTGCTCGAAGCAGCCGGATTCGACACCGTGACCTCGGTACGCGCGCTGCGGGCTCTGATGTCCTACGTGATAGGCGCCCAGATGATGGAGGGCGAAGCACTCACGATGCCGCACGCCCTTCCCACTGGAACCGGCGACACGGGACTGGGCGTGGACCTCGAGGAGATACCGCACGTCGTCGCCCTCGCCGACGTCCTACTCCGCCCCGACCACGACGCCGATTTCGAATGCGGACTGGAAATGCTGCTGTCCGCCCTGGACCGGCTGCCCCGTACGGCCGGCTGATCGTACTGAGCACACAGAAGTCGAGAATGCGGAAACACGGCCCGTAGAGCGAAGACCGCTCTCCTCAGTTCGCGGGGCTGCCCATGTGCTCGATCGAAGACAGGAAGAGTTCGAGACCGAACTCGAAGTCGGCGTCCGTCCCGTGCTCGCTGAGCTCGCCCGGGTGGTCCTCTCCGGGCAGGCAAGCTCCAGCATCCGAATCCTGCAGGTCATCGGCCAGATCACCCGACGGTTCCCGCATCAGTTTGCTCTGGCCGGCCTCGCGCAGCTGGGAGCCCAGCGCGTACGCCATCAGCGAGCGCATCACATGAACCGAGGTCTTCCCGTCGAGTCCCGCCTCGTCGCAGAGTCCGAGGGCGCGTTCGATCGCGCGCAGCCCCACGGGAATGCCGGTCTTGCTCGCCACCACCAGCGCCATGCTCCGCGGATACTCGTTGGCGGTCCTGCGGAACGCCCGTACCAGCTCCCGGGCTCCCGAGCGCCAGTCTCCCGGCGGGGCCTCCGGCAGATCCATGGTGTCCATCACGTACTCGGCGATGCCCTCAACCAGCGCGTCCTTGTTCGGCACATGCTTGTACATCGCCATCGCCGTCACCCCGAGCTCGGCGCCGACCGCCCTCATCGAGAGGGCCTCGGGCCCCTTGCGCTCGATGAGGTCGACCGACGTGTGCACGATGAGCTCACGGGTAAGCACGACCCTCATGACGCGCTGCGGCGCAGGCTTCGGCATGACCCCGTCTCCCTCCGTCCGACCGGCCCACCCGGTTGGCGATCAGGGGCCCGTTGGCCTGGCAAGTTTACGCGCACGCCGGATGGACGGCAGGGGCCACCGCCCACGCACTCGGCTCACCTTGATGCGGATGAGGCCGATGCAGGCGAGACTTCGCCTCGCTGTATTCCTCCCGGACTCCGGTCGGCTCAATGCGCCACTGATAGGGGCTCATCCCCGGAGCCAGGGTTTTCCGGCGAGAGCCGAACGCCGATCGGGAAGACGTCCCTCCGTACTGTCGGGGCCTCGAGGCGCACCTACGAATTCGAAAAGGTCTTCAGGAACTCCCGGGTGCGGGCGCCGTCCTCGCCGCGCATGAACTCTCCAGCCACAAAGTCGGTGACCCCCGCCGCGGCGAGTTGTTCAAGGGCCTCCCGCGCGTCCTGCTCGTTCCCCACGATGGCGAGGTCGGCCGGGCCTTCGACGCCCTCGCGGTCCATCATGGCCCGATAGGAGGGCAGCGTCCCGTAGGCCTCGAAAATCTCCCCCGCCCGTTTCCGCGCGCCCTTGACGTCGTCGGTGACGGCCATGGGCAGCATGCACACCACGCGGGGCCGGGCGCGGCCCGCCGTTTCGGCCGCGACGTTGATGGTCGGCACGATGTGGTCGCAGACGGTGCGGGGGCCGGTCATCCACAGGACGGTTCCGTCCGCACGCTCGCCGGCCAGTTTCAGCATCTTCGGCCCCAGGGCTGCAACGAGCAGCGGTACGCGCTCCGGGTTCGGCACCGACAGAGCGATCTGCGCGCGGACCGTCTCGCCCCTGAACGAGACGCTCTCGCCCTCCAGCAGCGGCACCAGGACCGACAGATACTCCTCCATGTGTCGTATGGGCCGGTCGAAGTCGTAGCCGTACGCGCTCTCTACCACGATCTTGTGCGAAGCCCCGATCCCCAGGGTCAGCCGCCCTGGGCCCAGAGCGAACGCGGTCGTCCGAGCCTGCTGCGCCAACGTGGCCGGGTGACGCGGGTAGGTCGGAACCACGGCCGGTACCAGTTCGATGCCGGGCACCCGAGTCCCGATCACTGCCAGCGCGGTGAGCATGTCCATCCCCGCACCGTTCGGAATCCATATCGACGAGAGTCCGTCGGCGGCCGCCTGACGCACCTCCTTCGTCAGCCGCTCCAAAGCGTCGAGACCGCTCCGTTCGGCCAACGCCACACCGATTCGCATGGATACCTCCGCCTGTTCAGGTGACCGGCGCTCGATCACTCTTTGCCGACATACGGCATAAACGTTGTTTACAACGTACGTAGAGTGTCATTATCGATCAGAGACTGTCAACACGATGCCTCGTCATCCTTCAGCCATGGGCATGCCACCTCAGGTGATGTCATCGGTCCGGATACCCCACTGACCGCACCGTCGCCTGGACGCGGAAGACCTACCACCGCAAAGCGGTCGAAATGCCTTGCAAGCAGCGGCCGCGCTTCCCACAGGTGTAGCGGCCGTTCAGCGGGCACGCCGGCCATGATCAGACCCGCGACCGGCCGGAGCGGGGCCGCACCGCATCCCAGTCGCGGTCGTCGCGCCCGGGCAGGCGGCGGGACAGGTCACCGCGCAGCTGAACGCGCTGAAAGGCGACCCGTGGCGTCCGCGAGCGGCCCCACCGTGCCCAGCACCGCCCAGCAGATCGCGGCGGGGATCGAGCAGTCCTGACACCGGCAGGTGCGGACCGTCGACATCCGCCCGCCGGCCGCCGGGGACGGCCGTGGCCTGTCGTCGTTCTACCTGGTCATCGGCTGGATCGTGGGCGGCTACCTGGCCGCGGCGATCCTCGGCGCGCGCCCGACGAACCTGCGCCGCACCGTCATCCGGCTCAGCGCTCGCGCTGTATGCGATCGCGTCCGGGCTCGGCAGTGCGTGTTCGTCATCCTCGGCAACCCCAACTCGGGCGGGCCTACCCGATGACCCTGCTGCCGACGTTCCGGCGGGCCATCGGGGCTGACTGCCGACCGGCGCGGGGACCACCGCCGTGCGCAACACCGTCTACTTCTCCGGCCACGCGACGACGCAGGCCCTCGGCGTGCTGGCGGGTTACGCCGTCATCGCGTCGGCGGTCGCGGTCGCCGCCTCGCCGCAGTTGGTATACATGGCGTGCGCCATAAACCTTGTTTACACCGTACTTCGAGTGGTAGCCTCGCCACCGAAAACGCCCCCACGGAGCTGGGCGATCGCTCGCCGGGCATTTATATCGTCTACGCGGGACCGCAGCGTGTGGTCAGCCTCACCCATTTCCCGGTCCACCGGCGACTGGGCCATACCTCCACGAGGAAGCCCTCCAATAGCCCACCTCCGATATTAGCGGTCTCGGTGAATCACCTTCCAGACGCACACTTCCTGTTTGAGGAGAAGAGATGCAGATCAAGGGTGCACGGGTGCTGCTGACCGGCGCCAACGGCGGACTGGGGCGCGCCATCGGCCAGGCGCTCAAGGCAAAGGGGGCGGATCTGCTCATCACTGGTCGGCGGGAGGGTTCGCTCGCACCGGCGGCAGAGGCGCTCGGCGCAAGGTCATTGGTGGCCGATCTGGCCGACCGAGTTGATGTGGAACGCTTGGCCGAGGCCGCGGGGAGCGTAGACATCCTGGTCGCCAACGCGGCATTGCCTGCCAGCGGCACGGTTTTGAGCTACGAAGCCGAACAGATCGACGCAGCACTCGAGGTCAACCTGCGTGCGCCGATAATGCTGGCACATCGGCTGGCACCGCCGATGATCGAGGCCGGCCGGGGGCACATTGTCATGATCGGGTCATTGGCCGGAAAAGCATCATCCCCCTCCAACGCTCTCTACAGCGCGACCAAGTTCGGGCTGCGTGGGTTCACCCTGGGACTGCGCCAGGACCTCGACGGCACCGGTGTCGGGGTGTCTCTCATCCAGCCGGGATTCGTCAGAGACGCCGGGATGTTCCACAACACCGGCATCAAACCACCCGCGGGAGTGCGCACCGCATCTCCCAGCCAAGTCAGCGAGGCCGTCCTTACAGCGATCCACCGGAACAGCGCCGAAGTGAACGTGGCACCGTTCGAAGTACGAGTCCTCAGCGCGCTCGGCGGCCAGTTTCCGCTACTCGCCGAACGAGTCCAGCGTCGGGTCGTCAGCGAGGAACTGAAGGAGCGCATGGACCGAATGCGCCGCTGAGCGACCTGATCAGAGCCGGTTATCTGATCCCTGGTCTCGCACAGGGCAACTCAACCAGCGAAGGCGTTTCGAAAAAGTCTGTGGGTTCATGAACCGGCCGAATGGACAAGCATGACCTGCGCAACGCAAGCCGAGGCCGACCATTCCAGCCTCGCCGCCGTGCCCTCGCGCATTGCCTGGTGGACGTTGTCGGTGGTGACGATGGCCAGCGTTCTGATGGGCTTGGGCGGGAACTCCCTCAACGTGGCGCTGCCTGCGGTGGTCCGGCATTTCCGCGCTAGCCCGGTGCAGGCGAGCTGGATCCTGCTGTCCTTCATGCTGGCCAACACGGTGCTGATCATCGTCTTCGGCCGCTTCGCCGACATGTTCGGACGGCGGGCCATGTACCTGGCCGGGCTCGCCGCCTACACACTGGGGAGCCTGCTGCTCGGCTTGGCGCCGACGGCCTGGACCGTGGTGGGGCTGCGGGTGCTGCAGGCCGCCGGCGCCGCGATGCTGCTGGCCAACAGCGCCGCCATCCTCACCGACGTGTTCCCCCGCCAGCACCTCGGCCG